>DZBC01000004.1 GCA_022729835.1 Sulfuricurvum sp.
CATCGTTTGTGGACGGGAATTATAGGAGAATGAGAGATGGATGTCAAGGGGTTTGGAAGGGGAATTTGGAGAAATTGTTGTAAATGTGCGGAAATGTAGAATGCAACAAAGGAAAACCCTTGTCAAAAGCCAAATCTTATACATTAATATTGAATCTTAACAAAAGCAGTTTCTCCGATTTACATTTCATTCACCCTCTCAAAATATAGTGGCAGAGAAAATTTAAGAAACGCCACCAGCGTTTTTACTACAAGGAATTCACGATGGGACTTTATGATAGAGATTATGCGCATGAACAAAATGCGTCATACGAATATTCTGCACGTTCAGAATCACACATTGTCTCTTTTGTCAAAGAGACGTACAAATTATTTGCAGCTTCTATGCTCGCTGGTGCGGTAGGTGCGTATGCTGGGATGCCTTTTGCAGCAACCGTTGCTGCCAATTACTGGTTTATAGCCATCCCGTGGATGCTTTTTGGTATGTTTGGCCTACAGATGGTCAAAAACAAACCCGGCATTAATATGATAGCCCTCTTTGGTTTTACTTTTCTCAGCGGCGTCATCATCACTCCACTGCTCAGTCACATTTTGAGTTTTGCTAATGGCGCCTCACTTATTGCCAATGCATTCTTGATGACGGCAGCTTTATTTGGTGCGCTGAGTTTTTTTGCTATCAAAACTAGTAAGGACTTCACCTCCTATGGCAAGCCATTAATGATTGCCTTCTTTATTATTTTGGGTTTTTCACTGGTCAACATCTTTTTTATGCAGAGTCCAGTGCTTTATCTTATCATTCAAGCAGCATTTATGTTAGTCATCAGTGTGATGGTCATTTTTGATACACAAAACATCATGCGTGGTGCCTACGAAACACCAATGGACGGAGCCGTCGGACTATACCTTGACTTCTTCAACATGTTCGTCACACTCCTACAGCTCTTCGGCCTTTTTGGCGGCAGTGACGAATAGTCTTCTGACGCCCGATCTTTATCGGGTTGTCGATGCAAATCTTAATCGTCTTAAAGAGGGAATACGCGTGATTGAAGATATCGCACGCTACGCCCAAAATAACAAGACCCTGGCTTCCGCCCTTAAATCACTTCGTCATCAAAGCCGTATCGAGCCTTACGAATCACTTGTGTCTTCCAGAGACAGCGTGAATGATGTGTTGCGCCCTACACAAGCTTCTGAAATGAAACGTACTGATCTTACGAGTCTCTTGATCGCCAACTACAAACGGGCGCAAGAATCCGCACGAGTCCTTGAAGAAACCTTTAAAATCATCTCACAAGAGCAATCAGAAAGCTTCAAAAATATTCGCTATCACCTCTACGCCTTAGAAAAAGAACACCTTAGCGCGTATAGATAAAAAGTACTTCAAACTCCAAGTACAGATGCGGATACTCTTGGATTAAGCGTTTCGTTTGACTGTAACTCAGCACATTACGTCCTCCACTCACGCCGCTGCGCTTGATGTAGCCAAAAAGTTCCTGCTTACTCTCAAAAGCCAGAGTATACTCAACCAATTCAAAGCGTGCACCAACCAGTCGCTGCGCACTTCGCATTATAGTATCTGCACTTCGTAATAACGGAGGGAGATCGGCAGTAGCATAAAGCGTTTTAAACGTATTACATGTAAAGATTCCCAATGAAAGCGGGATGTTAAAGAGACTTAAGGTTTCAAAAAGAGCATCCAGATCTTCAGCCCACTGCAGTGCTGATGCAGAATAGATATGCTCAAAACCCATCGATTCTAAACGCAATAACCATTCAAGATCATTGAAGTCGCCATGTACACACTCAACGCCGCTACCCTTTGGATGACAGGCAACCATTCCTTCGGCAAGATCGATGCCCAAAAAGCGCTCAAATGGCCAATGGATCTGCCGATAAATCGCACCATTTCCGCAGCCCAAATCAATGATACGACGAGGAATCACATCTGTATCCCGTACCAGCTTTGCTGCTACCTGCTCTTGTATCATACTGTATTGACCATACTGGGAGGCGAATCTAGAAAATTCTCTAACAATCTTCGTCGACACCATACGCTCCCGCTACCTTTTGACACGTTCATGTCTTGGTTTAGATATCAGAATTATAGCTCATTACATGTAAAAGCCTATTTTTGCTATAATGCGCCACTTTTTTATCTTTAAGGAAATTATAATGACAGGTACACTGCTGATCATGCAGATCGTTTTGGTGGTTTTTATCACTATCGCAGTTTTGCTGCAAAAGAGTTCAAGTATCGGTCTAGGAGCATACAGTGGCTCAAATGAATCGGTTTTTGGGGCCAAAGGTCCCAGCGGCTTTCTTGCCAAGGCTACTTTTTTCTTGGGATTTCTTTTTGTCGTCAATACCGTTGCGCTGGGGTACTTCTACGCGCAAAGCAAGAACAAATCTGTTGTGGATGCCATGATTGAATCGACAGATATTGCCGCTCCTGCGGCTTTCGCACCGCCGGTCATTCCGACACCGACACACCAAGAGGACAATGGCTCCAAGTAAATGCGTATTTTTTCAAGCCTCATCCTACTAGCACTTTGGCTGTGGGGTGACGCTCACATTTTTGTTTATCACCGTTTCGGAGACCCTCAAAGAGCATCTGCCAACACCCAAATCCATCAACTTCAAGCCCAATTTGAGTATTTCAAGAAAAACGGCTACAAGGTCATTCCACTACAAAAACTCTCCGATGCTCTCCGTGCAGGTATGCCCATTGACCCCAAATGGGTAGTGCTAACCATAGATGATGCCTATCGTAGTTTTTACGATAATGCCTTGTCACTTTTCAAATCCTACAACTACCCCTTTACGCTTTTTGTCTATGTCGAAGCAACACACAAGGGCTACAAAGACTATATGAGCTGGCAGCAACTCAAAGATGCATCAGCCTACGGAGAAGTTGCCCTACACAGTTATGGACATCCCCATCTCACTCCATTCTCGAGTGAAGCAGTGAAAGAAGACACCCAACGAGCCATAGCTCTTTTCCAAAAAAATATGGGCTACCGACCGAGCTATTACGCCTATCCCTATGGTGAATACACCAATGCCACAAAAAAAGCAATTCGCTTGTTTGACTTCGATCTCATTCTCAACCAAAACAATGGTGCTATCAGCAATGCCAGCGACCCCTACAATCTAGATCGAATCGCCCTGACTGGGGAGGTTGATCTTGCATCCAAACTGCGCATTGATCATCTTGATGCTCTTTGGATTGAGCCGAAAAGCTATCCTAGAAATGCTGTTCTTAAAACAATACACGCTAAAATTTCGCCATCTATCCGCAATATAGAGTATTTCGTTTCAGGCTATGGATGGGAGCCTGCCGTTGTTCAAAATGGCGAGGTCAAGATTTCGCTAGAGCGACCGCTCAAGCAAGCGCGAAGCCGTATTTTTATCAGAAGCGGCTCCCGTTATAGCAGTACCATTATCGTAAAGGAGTAACATGCTAGAAGAGATTTATACAGAATGCGATGCCAATATGCAACACTCAGTCGAACACATGAAACATGAGTTCAAATCTTTACGCACCGGAAAAGTGGTAGTCAGTATACTTGACAATGTCCGCGTCGATTACTACGGTACCATGACACCGTTGTCACAGGTCGCAACCATTTTAGCCGCAGATGCGACAACCATTACTGTCACTCCATGGGAGCGCAACCTCCTCTCCACCATCGAGGGGGCTATTGCACGTGCCAATATCGGCGTCAACCCTAACAATGATGGCATTCAGATCAAGCTCTTTTTCCCCGCCATGACTGTCGAGCAGCGCCAAAATACCGTAAAGCAGATGAAAGGTATGGGTGAAAATGCAAGAGTCTCCATACGCAATGATCGCAAAAAAGCCAATGACACTGTCAAGAAGCTCGAAAAAGACAAAGCAGTCACTCCAGACGAGTCCAAGGTCGCTCAGGAAAAAATTCAAAAAATGACCGATAAATACATTGCTCTGGTAGATGATATTCTCAAAGCCAAAGAGCAAGATATTATGACGGTTTAATCATGGATGTCAAAAAAGTCTATGTCCAAGCAAATGCCTTGCTTGAAGGTCATTTTACTTTAAGCTCTGGCAACCATTCAGGTTATTATCTCCAATCAGCCAAAGTACTTGAACAGCCTTCTACTGCTAAAATGCTTGCAGATGCACTGGCACAGCAGATTCGCATAAGTGGCCTTCAGATTGATACAGTCTGTGCGCCGGCACTTGGAGGCATGATCGCTGGTTTTGCATTAGCGCAAGCGCTTGATAAACGCTCAATTTTTGCAGAAAGGGTGAATGGGGCCATGATGATTCGGCGAGGATTCGATATCCGTAAAGGAGAAAAAGTCCTGATCTGTGAAGATATCGTCACCACCGGAGGCTCTGCAATGGAGGCTGCTAACGCGGTGACTGCACTTGGTGGTGAAGTGGTCGGCTACGCCGCACTGGCCAATCGAGGATTTTGTGGGCGGGAAGGCAGTGATATCACCAGAAAAGTCAATTGTAAACTCTCTGCAGAGCTCCCTCTCTTTGCACTTGCCGATTTTGATTTTGAGATGTATGCACCAGAAAGTTGCCCTCTGTGTGCCGGTGGATCCCAAGCGATCAAACCAGGCTCGCGGAACAATTGATGCCGCAAAGCTTTACATTGGATATGAAGCACCTACAAAAGGTGCAAAGAACCCTGCGCAAAGCCGGCAATATCTTTCCAAACGAACACCGACTCATCCAAACCCTAGAAGAGGAGATTCTCAAGGTTCAAGACGACCGCTCCTTCAATCTCTACTACAGCATGGCGCAGTATCTCAAACAGCGTTTACGCGAAATAAAAGCAAAATTGGATGCGCCACAGCATGGTATCGAAGAAGCATTGACGGATTTAACTTGGTCAATTCAGTATTTGCAGTGGCTGGCCACTGGGGAATTGCCTGAAAAAAAGGGTTAACTCTTGCTTTTTTGGTTTTTCTTATACTCTTTTTCGAACTTCTTCCGTCGGGCATAAGAGATCTTCTCAATAAAGAGCTTGCCGTCAAGATGGTCCATTTCATGTTGAATCGCAACACTAAGTAGTCCCTCGGCATCGAGTATCTGCTCTTGGCCAAAGCGGTCTTGATAGAGTAGGCGTAAACGCTCGTAGCGCCCCACCTCTTCATAAAATCCCGGAACCGACAAACACCCTTCTTGATAGTAGGTCGAACCTTCAAACTGGATGATTTTTGGATTGATCATCTCCAAAAGATCATCAGGATACTGCTCTCCCTCTTCATCGGGAAGATTGATGATCAACACCCTGATCGGATGAGCCACTTGAATCGCAGCCAAACCTATCCCGTTGGAAGTAATCATCGTCTCGTACATATTGTCGAGCAGCTCATGCAAAAGTGCATCAAAAACCACCACTTCGCTAGAGTGCAACTTTAGCCGTTTATCCGGATAGGTCACGATCGGCAAACGCATCTCTACCCTTCATATACGATATAGTGAACTGATTCTGGTGCCTCATCAGCTCTGTTCATCGCATCAATTGTAGCGATGATCAACTCTTCTGCGCTTTTATTATTGCTGATTTCGGCCAACCCGATCGCGATTTTGAGGTTGTACTCTTTTTCCGCCAAAAAAAAGTTGCTCGACGCCACCAGTTCATATAGACGCTGAGCCGCATTTTTGGCGCTGGGAGTATCAGTGTGCTTGAGCAACATCAAGAAAAGACCGTTGCCGTAATGAGCAATAATATCGCTCCGGCGGGAAGTTTTAAGCAATAAGCGCGCAATCGTGCGCGTCATTAAATGAAGCACTTTTTCAGTGCTGATCTGCGTTTCGATCTCTTTGGAGAGCTTCAAGGCAATCAGGGAACTCTTGTGCTTAAACTCCAGCACCATCTGTCGTTCCTGATCAATTTTATTCATGGCATAGCGGCGATTGTATAAGCCGTATTGGTTGTCGAAAATGGTCTCGTTCTCAACACTTTTGATGATGTTCGCCGTTTCATCGTAGAGCGTTTTCATCTGGGCCGTCTGTTTTTTCAAGATGCCGTTGAGTTTGCCGACATCATCATCGAGCCCCTTAACGATCCGCAATACGGCATGTGCCTCAGGGTTGGTTTGCAACTCAGCTTTATGCTTCTCCAAAATCTTCGTCATTAGCGCCATATTCTTATAGAGACTGGCACTCACCTGCAAAATGTTTTTCACTGAAACAAAGCCTTCCTTGAGGCTTTTCTCAAGCTCCATACTCTGCTCGTCGTCATTACCGTCTTCGATCTCAAGAATAGCATTGACCTGTTTTCGGAAGCTTTCGCTTTTCTCCTCCATAAGACGGTCAAAATAGAGCGAGAAGTTGCTTGGGGTGGGCGGCAAATTATCTGAAATCAGCGCTTTAAGCACCTCTTTGGAAAAAACCTCAAGATCACTGGTCGGCTCGCCAAGGGAATTAATGGTAATGTTATTACCAATCCCAGGAGCTTCTCTTTTCTCGTTTGCCACGGCTTACTTCTTGCTCTCTTTTTTGAGTAAAACTTCGTCGATCATTCCATATTCCACTGCTTCATAGGCACTCATAAAGTTGTCACGATCAGTGTCTTTTTCGACTTTTTTAACGTTTTGGCCCGTATTTTTAGCCAATATCTCGTTGAGTTCTCTTTTCATGCGCAGGATCTCTTTGGCTTGAATTTCGATATCAGTTGCTTGGCCTTGTGCACCACCTAATGGCTGATGGATCATGATGCGTGCATGTGGGAGCGCATATCGCTTGCCCTTTGCACCGGAACTCAGCAAAAATGCACCCATCGATGCGGCCTGTCCGATACAGATAGTCACAACATCAGGGCGAATATAATTCATGGTGTCAAACATCGCCATCCCAGAGGTGACAATGCCGCCTGGTGAGTTGATGTAAAAGTAGATATCTTTTTCCGGTTCTTCCGCTTCAAGAAACAGCATCTGCGCAATAATCGTCGAAGCAACGGCATCGTTCACCTCACCACTAAGCATAATGATGCGGTCTTTGAGCAAACGCGAGTAGATATCATACGAGCGCTCACCCCGCCCCGTTTTCTCGATGACGTAGGGAATGTAGCTCATCGATTAGGCTTTAATTTTGTTGTTGAGCAACTTGCTGAGCACTTTATCTTCCACCATAGCCATCTGAATGGCGGGAAGATAGCCCGAACGCTGATACATTTTATACGCCGCATCAGGGTCTTGACCCATCTGCATCGCTTCAAAGTAGATGGTCTGCATCACTTCTTGCTCAGCAACACGCACACCCTCTGCTTGGGCCAGTGCGTCGATAATGAAGGTCGCTTTGACACTACGGGCCGCATCGTCACGGAATGTTTCGCGCAGTGTCTTGAGCTTTTCGGCATCGGTTTTGAGTGCTTCAATCTCCTCAGCAGGAAGGCTCTGCGCATGTTTGTTAAGCGCCATATCGATCTCCTGCTCCACAACAAAGTGTGGCAGAGCAAAGTCGAACTTCTCAACGAAGGTGTTCAGCAGCGTGGGTTTTAGTTCTTCGTTGTAAAGCTTACTTAGCGCTTCATTTTCAAGCTGATCTCTAACTTTGTCACGCAACATGAGCATATTGGCATCCACTTGCCCGGGAAGCATCTTCTTGGCCAAATTATCATCAAGGAGCACTTCGCCTTTGGTGAGGAAATCTTGTACGGTAACTTTGAACTGGGCTGGCTTTCCTGCGAGTTTTTCGCTGTTGTAATTTTCGGGGAAGGTGACGTCGATCATCTTCTCTTCGCCCTTTTTCATCCCGATAACTTGATCTTCAAACCCAGGGATGAATTGTCCGCTGCCAAGACGCAAAGAGAAACCCTCTGCTTTGCCGCCTTCAAACGCCTCACCGTCTACGAATCCTTCGAAATCGATTTTGGCGGTATCACCCGAAACCAAGGCTCGATCTTCTTCTACGCTTACCAAAGGAGCTTGAGCCAGAGCAAGCTCTTTAATACGTGTTTCAATCGTATCGTCAGTGATGATCGGCTTGTCAAACTCAGCGACAAGCTCCGCGTAGCCTTCCATGTCGATCTGAGGGCGCATCGCCACTCTCACTTCGACTTCGATTTTGTCGTTGGCACGTTCAAATTTGCTGATTTGCGGCTCACCAATGATCGCCGTATTGTCAATGCCCATTGCTTTGAGTCCATCATTTAACACTTCACGCAAAATTTGCGCCTCAGCATCTTGCACCAAGCGCTCACCGTACTGTTTTTTCACGGCACCAGCAGGCACTTTACCCTTGCGGAAGCCTGGGATCTTTGCACTTTTTGTCAACTCTGCGGCAATTTTTTCTACATTAGCCGAAATTTCATCTTTTGAAACCGTCGCTGCAATTTCCGCGTTGGCACTGTCGATCTTGTTTGTTTTGATTTCCATTGAATCCCTTTATAATTGACTATGACAGAGCGTATAATACGCTCAGTATAAATATGGGCAATGCTACCCAAAAAGAGTTGATGGATGGCTGAGTTGCTTACATGTAAGCATAAGCAATTTGCTGGTAAGGTTAGCGAATCCATCCCATCACTACAAAGGTTCGACGTGAAAACAGCCGAACAAGAAGCCTTCGAAAACGCCGTTGTCACCATGATGAAAAGCGTGGGTGAAGACCCGCAGCGCGAAGGTCTACTTAAAACACCCGAACGGGTCTACAAAGCCTACCAATTTATCTTCGGCGGCTATACCCAAAGCCCTAGAGAGATTCTTGAATCTGCCCTCTTTCACACCAGCAATGACGAAATGGTCTTGATCAAAGAAATCGAGTTTTACTCCACCTGCGAACACCATCTACTCCCCATCATCGGGCGTGCGCATGTCGCTTACATTCCCGATGGCAAGGTCGTAGGACTCTCCAAGATTCCACGCGTGGTCGATGTGTTCGCCAGACGGATGCAGATTCAAGAGCAGCTTACCGAGCAGATCGCCGATGCAATCATGCAGACGATAGAGCCCAAAGGGGTTGCGGTGGTGATTCAAGCCCGCCACATGTGTATGGAGATGCGCGGCGTCGAGAAAATCAACTCTACGACCACTTCCAGCGCTCTTCGTGGCCTTTTTAAGCGTAACGAAAAGACCCGCATGGAGTTTTTCAACCTCATCAACGCCCCGGCGGGTACGCGCTACTAACGTGTCACTCAAATCGCTAAAAGAGCGCATCCGCAACCAGGAACTAACCATCAGCTTTGGCCAAGTCGTCAAAATCAGCTCCACCATTATTGTCGCCAAAGGCTTACATGTAAGCATCGGTGATACCGTCACACTGGTCTCTCAAGTCGATGGCAACTCCACTTTGGGAATGGTCACTGAGATCGACGCACTGCAGTTTTTCATCAGCCCTTTTAGCTTCATCGAAGGGTTTCGCGTCGGCGACAAGGTCTACCTCAACCAAGGCGGCATGAGCATCCCCGTAGGCGATGCACTACTTGGGCGGGTGGTGGATCCCTTCATCAATCCCATCGACGACAAAGGCCCCATCTTGTGCCACCGGCAAATGCCCATCATGAAGCCACCCATTGCCGCCATGCGCCGGGGGATGATCGATCAAGCCTTTGGTGTGGGTGTCAAGACCATCGACGGCCTACTCTCTTGCGGCAAAGGGCAGAAACTGGGCATTTTTGCCGGTAGCGGTGTGGGCAAATCGACGCTGATGGGGATGATCGTACGCGGAGCGGATGCCCCCATCAAGGTGGTCGCGCTCATCGGCGAACGCGGACGTGAAGTGCCCGAGTTTATCGAAAAAAATCTCGGTGGTAACCTCCTCAACACCGTCATCATCGTGGCCACGTCCGACGATTCACCGCTAATGCGCAAATACGGTGCGTTTTCGGCCATGAGTGTCGCGGAGTACTTCAAAGATCAAGGCCGCGACGTGCTCTTTATGATGGACTCTGTCACCCGCTTTGCAATGGCGCAGCGTGAGATCGGTCTGGCACTGGGCGAACCTCCCACCTCCAAAGGCTACCCTCCTTCCGCACTCACACTTCTGCCGCAGCTTATGGAGCGCGCGGGCAAAGAGGAGGGCAAAGGCTCCATCACCGCATTTTTCACCATACTGGTCGAAGGAGATGATCTAAGCGATCCCATCGCCGATCAGTCGCGCTCCATTCTTGACGGTCACATCGTGCTCTCACGTGAATTGACCGACTTTGGCATCTATCCGCCCATCCATATTCTCAACTCCGCCTCACGCGTTATGAACGACATCATCACCCCTGAACACTTCGAAGCGGCACGTAAATTTCGCAAGCTCTACACCCTGCTCAAAGAGAACGAAATGCTAATCCGGATCGGTGCCTACACCAAAGGCAGTGACAAAGAGCTAGATGAAGCCATCGCCAAAAAACCCGCCATGGAGAAGTTTATGCAGCAAGGGGCTACCTTCAAGACCACTTTTGATGAAACCCGAACCCTTCTCATCGAGATCATGCGCTAATACTTAAAAAAAATTGCCGCTCGTTTAAGCTTAAGGCATCTGTAACAACAGTTACTCTATCATCCCGACCATAAAGAGGACAATTTTTGTCTTAATTCATAAGGACCACATGATGCATGTATATATGGACAACAACGCCACCACGATGGTCGATCCGCAAGTGATCGAAGCGATGGTTCCGTTTTTTGGCGATTTTTACGGCAATCCAAACTCGCTGCACCGCTTCGGCACCGCTTCGCATCCAGCGATCTCCAAAGCAATCAATCAGATCTACCAAGGGATCAATGCCAGCGATGAAGATGATATCATCTTCACCTCCTGTGCCACCGAGAGCAACAACTGGGTGCTCAAATCAGTCTGGATTGACAAGATCCTCCACGGCGACAAAAACCATATCGTCACCACCGAAGTTGAACACCCCTCCGTGCTCTCTACATGTAAGTTCCTAGAAGAGCAAGGGGTCAAAGTCACCTACCTGCCCGTCAACAATCAAGGCATCGTCGAAGCGCACACGCTGCGTAGCTTCATCACCGACAAGACGGCGCTGGTGAGCGTCATGTGGGCCAACAACGAAACCGGTATGATTTTTCCAATCAAAGAGATCGGAGAAATTTGCCGTGAGCGCGGCGTGCTTTTTCACACCGACGGCGTTCAGGCCGTAGGCAAGATTCCCGTTGATATGCAAGCGCTACATGTAGACTTTGTGTCCATGAGCGCGCATAAATTTCACGGTCCAAAAGGGATCGGCGCACTCTATATCAAAGGCTCACAAAAGCTCTCGCCACTACTACACGGCGGCGAACACATGGGCGGACGACGCAGCGGAACGCTTAACGTTCCCTATATCGTGGGTATGGGCAAGGCAATGGAGCTCGCCACCGAGAATATCGAGGAAAAAATGGCCTCAATTGCCGTCAAGCGCGACCGTCTCGAAGATGCCCTGCTCTCCATCATTTCCGACACCTTCACTGTAGGCGATCGTTCCCGCCGCACCCCAAACACCATTTTGATCTCTATTCGCGGCGTCGAGGGTGAGGGAATGCTGTGGGATCTTAACAGCGCCCAAATCGGTGCTTCAACCGGCTCAGCCTGTGCCAGCGAAGCACTTGAGGCCAATACCGTGATGCTCGCCATCGGCGCGGATCATGAGCTTGCGCACACGGGGATTCGCCTGAGTCTCAGCCGATTCACAACCGACGAAGAGGTCGATTACGTGATTGAGCATTTTCAAAAAGCAGTCATGCGTCTGCGCGCTATTTCAAGTTCGTATGCCAAAGTTGGCCCCACCAAAGGTGGCGAAGTCCAAGAATGCGGCATTCACCACTCATAACTTATTACATGTAAAGGATAGATCATGGCAAAAAATGACCTTTTAGGCGGCTCACTTTGGGATCAATACTCCAATAAAGTGACCGCGCTGATGAACAACCCCACCCATCAAGGTGAAATAACCGATGAAGATGCTGCGGCGCACGGAAACCGCCTGATTGTCGCCGATTTCGGCGCTGAGAGTTGCGGCGACGCGGTGCGCCTGTACTGGGAGATCGATCCCGCATCCGACACCATCGTCAACTCCAAATTCAAGAGTTTCGGCTGCGGCACAGCGATTGCGAGCTCGGATATGATGACGCAGCTTTGTATCGGCAAAACCGTGCAAGAAGCGGTCAAAATCACCAACATCGACGTAGAGATGGCGCTGCGCGACACCCCCGACGTGCCCGCCGTACCACCCCAGAAGATGCACTGCTCGGTGATGGCATACGATGTCATCAAAAAAGCAGCGGGGCTCTATCTGGGCGTCGACGCGGCGCATTTTGAAGATGAGATCATCGTCTGCGAATGTGCGCGTGTCAGTCTTGGCACCCTACAAGAGGTGATCCGCCTCAACGACCTGCACACGGTCGAGCAGATCACCGACTACACCAAAGCGGGCGGCTTTTGTAAGAGCTGTATCAAACCCGGCGGGCATGAAGCGCGTGAATACTACCTCGTCGATATCCTCGCCGACGTTAGAAAGGAAATGGATCAAGAGAAGATGGCCGCTGCCGCAACCGCAGGACTTGGGGGCAACTTCGATGAGATGACGCTGGTGCAGAAGATCAAAGCGATCGACGCCGTGATCGATGAGAACCTACGCCAATTTCTAATCATGGACGGCGGCAATATGGAGGTCGTGGATGTACGCGACAACCATGATTACTGCGATATCTACATTCGCTATCTCGGCGCTTGCAACGGCTGTGCCAGCTCTACCACCGGCACGCTTTACGCCATCGAAGCAACCCTCAAAGAGAAACTCTCCAAACGCATCCGCGTTCTTCCTATCTAAATCAGCCCCTTACATGTAGCCCTTTACATGTAAGGCAATCACCCTTAGACTCTTGGTATAATCATTCATTAGTTAAAAAGAGTTTCACATATGGATAAACCCCTTTTGCTTGTGGTCGACGATGGGCCGATCAATCTCAAAATTGTTGGAGAGATGTTACGTCAGTCATATCGTCTCATGGTTGCGACAAACGCAGAAGATGCCCTTAAAGCGCTACAAAAACAGCGTCCAGAGTTGATTTACTTGATATAGTCATGCCCAAAATCGATGGATTCACGTTTGCCCAACAGATCAAAAACAACCCGCTCACCTCTACAATTCCAATCATTTTTCTGACTTCAAACAATGACAAAGCCAGCATTCTCAAAGCCAAATCACTGGGTATCGACTACCTTCACAAGCCCACAGACCCCGCCAAATTGCGCCACCGTGTCCATCAGGCGCTGATTCGATCGGAAGTACAGCACTTTACACAGCTACATGCCCACGCGACAACGATCCTTGATGAATTTTTCTCAAAGAAACAGTCCGTTGACTTGAATGCCCTAGACGTGTGGTCCACACAAACCATTGAAATGGTTAAAGCGCGCGGTCTGCACCCCAAACATTTTCTAGACCATCTACCCCAAAGCTACAACGACGCGACTCACAATGTCAATGTCGGAATGCTCGCCTTGCTCCTTGGCCAGACTCTTCATTTCACGCATCATCAGCAGTGCGATCTGGTCATGGCAGCCGTGATGCACGATATCGGCAAAATCACAATCGCAACTTCAATCCTTAATAAAACGAGCGCACTAAGCTGGAATGAATACGTTATCGTACAGAAACATGCACTTGATGGGGTGGAACAAGCAAAAAAAGCAGGAGTCAAAAAGGGGTCTATTCTCGATGCCATACTCTACCATCACGAAAAACTTGACGGTAGTGGCTACCCCTCAGGCCTTAAAGGCAACCAAATTCCGCTGTTCGCGCAGGTGATAGGCGTATGTGATGTGTTCGATGCACTCACCACACAACGCTCATTTCGGGAGCGCTACAGCAGTTATGACGCCCTCATGCTGATGCTACACGAGATGCCCAATCAGCTCAATCAGCACTACGTCCAAACCCTAATTTCGCTACTACACTAAGGGCAAAGCGATCGTAAAACAGCACCCAGCTCCCGTGGAGCTCTGCACTTCAAGCCTTCCGCCGTGAAGCTCTTCAACGATTTTTTTGCTTAAGGCAAGCCCCAATCCTGTTCCCTTAATGCCCTCATGAGCAGCATTGGACCCCTGCTCAAAAGGCTGGAATAGCCGTGCGAGATCCGTTGGCGCAATCCCCTTGCCACTGTCACAGACACGTAGGTAGCATTGCGTTTCATCAACATCATATGATATGTCGATACGTCCGTCTTGCGGTGTAAACTTAATGGCATTCCCAATCAGATTGACAAGCGCCTGCTTGAGCAACTGTAGATCCGCGTACATCGTGACGTTTGGCTGTTCAGGCCAATTTACATGTAAATTTTTCGTACGGATCTGCGCTTCGAATAGCACCCGCACCTCACCAACCAGGCGCTCCAAAACAAACCGCTCAGGTCTACAATCCATCTTGCCTTCCTCGATCTTCGAAAAGTCAAGGATGGTATTCACAAGATGCAAAAGATTCTGTCCCGAAATGAGAATTTTATCTACATAATTTTTATCGCCAGTGGTCATAGAGGGTTTGCGCTGCAGGATTTGGGAAAATCCGATAATGGCATTAAGCGGTGTGCGCAACTCATGGCTCATATTGGCCAAAAAGCGTCCTTTTGCCTGTTCCGCGCGTTGTGCCTTCTCAATCGCCTCGTGAAAAGCAGTCGTTTCGTAGCGAATAGCCAAAAACTCGGTGATCTCATGGTGCTCATTGACAATAGGACAGATGGTGGCGTGCACAAAGTAGCTGCTACCGTCTTTACGTCGATTTTTGATTTCGCCCTTCCAGATACGCTGCGCCAGTATCGTCTTCCAGAGCTCCTTGAAAAGGGTGGTCGGTGTATCGTTATGGCGTACAACATTGTGGCTGCGGCCGATCAGCTCACCGCGCGTATAACCCGAAATGGCTACAAAAGCATCGTTAACGTACGTAATAATGCCGTGCCGATCTGTTTTCGACACGATACCACCGGCATCAACTGCCTGCTTATATTCGCTGAGTATTTTATTGCGGTTCTCAAGCTCAAGGGTCCGCTGTCGCACCTCATCTTCGAGTTTTAAATTCTGAACGTGCAGATTTCTGGAGCGTCGATAAGAGAGTAAGGCAAAGTGGACAATCAAGACCAGAAGATTAGCCCCAACAAATACAATAACATAGACCATCATGGTCCGTCCCGCACCCATGGCCGTGTTGATGGGTTCAATCACTTCAATAACACCGCGTATGTCACCCAAGCGCCAGTCACGTTTAGGCGAATCGGCACGGGTATTGTGACATTCGACACAAGAAGGTGCACTCAAGAAATCTGGAAAACCGATACGATAAGCCTGTTTTTGGGGATCAAACTCGACATAAGGCGCATCTGAAGAGCGCGAGAGATGCTCAATAGAACGCTCCTGAAAGCCATCAAGCACCCTTGCACTTCGGTTGGGAAAAGGGTAGTGGCTGTACATTTGCACGCCCACATTACTGCCACGGGTAAAAATAGCACCCAAATCGTGCACCGTGGTTGCAGGCAAAAGCAGTGTATCGTTGCGTTCATAATGGTCGTAGTTAACCAGCAGATCAGAATGCTCGCGCACTTTTGAGAGGACATGGTCATTGTAATAGGTGCGAAAGATGCGAATATGCTCAACCAAACGCTCCGCCTGTTCAATGCTCTGCGCCTTGATGCTCGCCTCATTGAGGTTTGGAATGATGTACAGCAAGCCCAGAGCGGTAATCAACGAAACCACAACAACCGGCCCAAGAAACGAGTCGCTCAACAGCCGAACTATACGATTCATCTTAGATCCCCGGACGCTTAAGCGTCTCACAAATTTCGTTAATATTCTCTTTGCTAAGGATACTTTGCAGATTGGTATAGCCGCTGAGCGAATGGGCGATACTGATGTCATGCTCAGCGGAGATAACAATACAAGGCGTATCGATGCGCTCCTCATCCATGAACTGTAGCACCTCCGAACTGACCCCGTCGATAAGGAAAAAATCAAGAATAATAAAGTCGTATCGGTTGCTCACCAGTAGCTCTTTGGCCCGGTTCACAGTATCGGTAACTGTAATACGGTAGAGCAACCTAAGGTGATCTACAATCATCTGCTGATGTGCGACACTATCTTCAACTACCAGTAGCTGTCGCGGTGAAGCACTCTCTTCGACCGTATAGGTGTGAGACTCCAGCGAAGGGATCGGTAGTTTGACGTAAAAACAGCTCCCCTTGCCACTCTCGCTCTCAACCCAAATACGCCCTTTGTGCAGCTCTTCGACGATCTTTTTACAGATCATCAGTCCCAGCCCAGTCCCCTTTTGCTCTTTGTGATAGACATTTTCTACCTGCGAAAAGGGCTTAAAGAGCTTCTCTTGATCCACTGCGGCGATCCCGACCCCATTGTCACAGACGCTAAAAAGATAGGCTTTATCCCGTTCGTCATAACTCAATGCCAGCGAGACCGATCCACCCTCAGGGGTAAACTTGATCGCATTGCTCAGCAAATTCACCAAAACCTGGCGCATCAGGTGGGCATCGAGCAGAAGATTAAGTGACTGAATATTGGGGATGGAGAGCGTCAGTCCTTTTTTTTGTGCCTGTGTTGACACCAGTGCATAGACTTGATCAATCATGGCTTTGAGACTGCTCAGTTGTGGATTAAACTGCATCTTGCCCGATTCGAGCTTGGCAAAATCCAAAATCGTATTCACCAGCTCCAGTAAACTATTTCCCGCTATATTGATCTTTTCGACATAATTTTTAACCTTAGCAGGGGTGTCAGGACGCATCATCAAAATTTGTGAAAATCCAGTAATGGCGTTGAGTGGGGTGCGCAACTCGTGGCTCATGTTCGCTAAAAAGATATCCTTCGATCGGTTGGCGCTCTCGGCAACCTGCGCAAACGCCATCAATGAACGCTCTCGCTCCTGAATCTGGAAATGGACCTCCATCACCTCCAGTAGCAATTCAATCATCTGGCGAAGAAAAGAGTGTATCGAGAGCGGATTGAACCTCACGCCGACATAAAGGGTCTGCTCACCCATCAATATCGTACGGTAGAGATCAAATGCTGAAGCCTCCATTGCCTCAAATCCGATCTCCACCCGTGACAAGCCCCAGGAAAAATAGCTTGCCAACTCTCCCTTGAGTGCGATAAACAGAGCATCGAAGCCCTGAGACTGCGTGTCATAGTACTTGAAATGAAAGCGCTCCATCATGCTGCGCATCGCCTTCATACCGGCAGAAAGGACCATCAAGCTCTCATTGCCGTACTGCTGCATCGGCCTGTCAATGCGACTGGCGATCTGATCCGTGATGCCACTTAATTGCGTCAGCATACGCCCCTGTAGTTCACTCTGCGGCGCTGCCGCCAAAAAGTGCTCAAAGCTTTGATGCCAGCTTACATGTAGAGCTTTGATGTGTTCTAAATCGATCCCTATCTGCTCCAAAATCTGCGTATCCACCGGTAAGCGCTCAAGCAATGTCCCCATCATGCACCCTGAGGCGCTTATCGGTACCGCCAAATGCAACTGCTCCAGAGGCAATAACCCCCGATACACAGCGTCCACCTTGGCATAGTTGACACGGTGCAGATGCAAGGCTCCATAGAGCGCATCAAAGGTACCCATGATCTGCATATGACCGTGATCTGAAGCCTGTTCATGGCGACTATAGGCCTCATAGCCATGGTTCATCACATATTCGGCAAACCCCAATATTCGAGCGATCAGATCGCGGCTTTGGCGGATCGCCGTGTTGACCTCTGACATACGCGCCAGTAATTCGCGTAGCGCCCAAAACGCATAACTTACCTTGGCTCCAGAGAGCTGCATCGAGTAGTGCATAAAGCCAATCTGCTCGATCTGGTCTACATAGCGCTGATCAATCGGCGCCGAAAAGAGGAAAATGATAAACTCCTTGAGTTTTCGCAACAACACCGAGCCGTCGGCTTGCGCCAAAAAATGGGAGAGTTCAAGGTCGTTTTTAAGATATTGTGCATAAAACTCATCCACCAGTAGCGATGCAAAGGAGTGTAAATGCTCCCCCATTTCACTACGCCGCTCAATGAAGAGATCATCGAGATGGAAATCCCGTCGTAACTGATCGACATCGATCACGCGAGGCCCTCTAAAAAGATTTTCAGTATCGATTCAAGCTCATCAAGATTGATCGGCTTTGAGATATACGCATCAAAGCCGTGCATCAAAATACGCTCCCGATCTCCCGAAATTGCTAACGCCGTGACCGCGATAATGGGCACCTTAACCCCCAACTCCTTGCGTAGCTTTGTAAACAGAGCCATGCCGTCCATTCCGGGCATATCAATATCGCTGAGGATAAGATCATAAGTGTCATGCCCTCCTGCTTGAAGCGAAACTTCCGCAGATTCATGCATGCTCACCTGTGCCTCTGGGTAGAGCAACTCGATCATGTCGCCCAGTACAATCCGGTTAAATTCATTATCTTCGACGATCAAAATCCGCATCAACGTATCTCCTCGATTAAATCCAGTATAGAGTGTGGGTTCTCGCCATCAGGGAAGCGCTCTTTGATCATCAAAAAATCTCCAAGATGCTCCAGAAAAAGAGCAGTCAAGGTCGGGTCAAAATGAGTGCCCGATCCCTCACGCATCATCTGCAACGTACGCTCAAGCGGCATCGCTTCTTTGTACACCCGCCGCGAGCTGAGCGCATCAAAGACGTCGGCAATCGCGACAATCCGCGCATACAGATGAATCTCCTCTCCCCGCTTGCCCGCCGGATAACCGCTGCCGTCATACTTCTCATGATGCTCAAGTGCGATGATCCTGCCCGCACGAAGCACCGGAAACTGATCAGAATCTTCCAGCATCTTTGCCCCCAGCAAGGCGTGTTGCTTCATGATCTCAAACTCGTTGCCCTCAAAACGTCCCGGCTTGAGCAAAATGCGATCGGGGATACCCACCTTACCGATATCATGCAAAGGAGCGGCGTACAAAATCAGTTCACACTCCTCTTCACTAAGACCAAAGAGTCGCGCCAGATGCTCGGAGTAGTAGCTCATCCGCTTGATATGTCCTCCAGTCTCAAGGTCTCGAAACTCCGAAGCACGACCCAGACGGATCGAAATCTCATACTCTGTCGCCTTGGCAAGCTTCAAACTCTCCTGCAACGCTTGGGTGCGCAAGGCCACTTCATGCTCAAGCTCTTCATTGTACCGACTCAAACGACGCTGATAACGGCTGATCTTGGCGTAGTTGAGGGTACGAAGTTGCAACTCTTCGACGTTATAAGGCTTGGCAATAAAATCACTCGCCCCTTTGGCAAGCGCTTCATGCTTCTTCTCAGGATTGGCCGTCACCATCAGTACTGGCAAATGCGCCAAAGACGCTTCGGCACGAATCTTCGCCAAGACACTCAAACCATCCAATCTGGGCATACTAATGTCAAGCAGCACCACATCAAACGGTAGCTCCATCACCAAAGCCAGCGCCTTAAAGCCGTCAGTGGCGTTAAAGATCTGCACATCATCGTTCATCGCGAACGCCGCCTCGATCAGATCAAGATTGAAGGGTTCGTCGTCTACTGCTAGAATGTGTATTTTGTCCATAAGATCTCTTTACATGTAAGCAATTTGCGACAATCATAACAACATTCGTGTAAAGTGTAGCTTTAAAGACAGACCTTCTACGCCACCTTTGCCTTAAATTTCCATAGATGCACTCTCTATTTCACTACGCCCACCCACACCAGAGGCCGCCCAAAAGCTGCAGTATTTAGTTGAATTCAGGATACAAATTGAGCTAATATAGTCTATCTCATATACCATGGAGTCAATATGCAACTACTTCAGCAAGCGCTTTTGTGTGTGCTGGCCGCTTCGGTCCTTCTGGGTGCCAAGCCAATAAAGCCCCAGTTTCATCAAGAAACGACAGATCGCATCATCGTTAAATATAGAGACAAACATTTTTTGAGTAACACACAGGCCGCTTCGCTTGCGTCGCTGTTCAAATCGTCAATTCAGGTTGATGCCTCCGTAGAGCCAATGCGCCTCAATGCTCTCGGCGCCAATATCGTCAAAATTCGAGTCAATGGCAACAAGCCATCACCCGATACAATCGCGCGCATCATCGCCGAACTCTCCAAGCGCAGTGACGTTGAGTACGCTGAACCCGACCACATCATGCGCCCCTTTAGCGTACCCAATGATACAAACTACTCAAACAGCCAATGGGACCTGCAAAACACGCCCGGCGGCGCCAACCTCGAAGGGGCGTGGGAGATTACCACAGGCAGCACCGACGATGTTGTCGCCGTAATCGATACAGGCATTTTGCCCCATGCTGAGCTTTCGGGGAAGATTCTGGATGGCTTTGATTTTATCACCGATGTCGATATGGCAAACGACCTAGACGGCCGCGATGCCAACGCGACCGATCCGGGAGATTGGTGCTACGTCGGTGATGCTTGTTATGATGATTATTACGGGGAAGACAACAGCTCTTGGCATGGTACCCATGTTGCCGGCACCATCGCCGCACACTCGAACAACGCCTCAGGCATTGCTGGTATCAATTGGCAAGGCAAGATTTTGCCCGTGCGGGTACTGGGCAAAGGCGGCGGGTACACCAGTGATATCGCCGATGGAATGCTCTGGGCGGCTGGAGTACATATCAACGGAGTGCCGGATAATACCCATCCTGCCAAAGTGCTCAATATGAGCCTTGGCGGAAATTCAACCTGCTCCAATACCTATCAAAACGCAATTGATCAGATCAACGCACTCAGTAGCATCGTTGTGGTGGCAGCCGGCAATAGCAATAAAGATGCCGCATTTGCCAACCCCGCAAGCTGCGATGGAGTCATCACCGTAGCGTCCGTAGCACGTGATGGTGGTAGAGCCTACTACAGCAACTACGGCGCCGTCGTGGAGATAGCAGCACCTGGCGGGGACAAATACATCGATACCATGATACTCTCCACAATTGATGGCGGCACCACAACCCCAAACAACGACAGCATACTCAGCGCCTATCAAGGCACCAGCATGGCTGCGCCTCATATTTCCGGTATTGTCTCTCTGATCACCTCCGTCTTGCCCGATGCGGACATAGACGTCGTCAACTATATTTTGCAACAAACAGCCAAATCCTTCCCTCAAGATGCCAATCGTACATGTAGCACTGAGCTCTGCGGCGCCGGAATCGTCGATGCAACGGCAGCACTTTTGATGGCAAACGATCCACAGACCTCCTACAGCCCCGCACTGTTGATTGAAGGCTATATGGACCGCAACCGCAACCTACGCTACAGCTTCTCTAGTGATACCGATATCGTTGATCCGCTTAGCGCATGGTCAATTTCAGGCGGCCGTCTCTACTCAAATATGATTTCCGACAACGCCAACACAACCTACGCTATCAGTCTTGACAACACCGATCTCTTCGATCTCTCATTTGATTTTGACGTCAGCTCAGAGAGTGGTTATGACGGTCTATTTTTTTATCGTAATCTCGAGAACACTTTGGCTGTATCAAGCTCAACCAATCTGCTTGATGACTACCTCTACTACCGCTACGACGAAATCCGCGTCCCTGCTACCGGCGGCACGCTTGATATGTTATGGATGTATTTTAAAGACGAAGCAACGGCCTTGGGTGCAGATCGGGCATGGATTGACAACCTAGTGATCAACACCTATGTACGCTCACGCAAGCCAGTCTTTCCCAAGGGGGTATATACCAAACTCATCTCTATCGTCAACAACGGTGCAACTGCTCTAACACTTTCAGACGTCACTTTGAGCAACACGGCGAAGTTTGCCTTGATCAACGAATGCCAAGAGCCACTCGGGTATCAAGAACAGTGCTATATGACACTGAATTACTACGGCGACTACAACGCATCAGATGAGACCACACTAAGCTTTAGCACCAACGACCCTGCATCTGCGAACGTTCAAAAACGCTTCACGATGGAGAAGCCAAGCATCGCGCCTGTTTTATACTACCTACTCTTCTAGCCTTACATGTAAAGGCTAGAGGTTCTGATCGAACCAGTCGGCTACTTGAGAGCGGATGGTGTGGCGTAGCTGAATACCCGCCACGAAATCGCTGTTTTGCGCTTTTTGTAGCAGCGTCACGAGCGCGTTGCGCCGACGTGAGAGAAAAGGGTGGTCAATCTGGCGCGTATCGCCCATCACCACCAGCCGCGTCTCTTCGCCCATGCGGGTGCCGATCAGCTTGAGCGTAGCGTTGGTCATGTTCTGCGCCTCGTCGATGATGACGAATTTGCGCGAAATGGTGGTACCGCGCATGTGGGCGATGTCCATCACCTCGATGTTGTGTTTGGCCATGAAGTTGACCGTGGCGTTTTCGCTTTTGGTGGAGTTGATGTTGCCCGTGTACTCCACCCGCGCATCGATGGAGTATTTGGCCTGATGCTCGATGGTGAAGTTGATCGCAGCGTAAAGCGGGTACATGAAATAGCCCAGCTTCTGATCCTCATCCCCCTTGCGAAAGCCCAGTTCGGCTGCCGCGTCGGTGGAAGTGATGGTGTTGCGGGCATAAACAATCCCCTCGACGATCCCTTCATGATAAAGCTCCAACCCTGCCTGCAAGGCGACAAGCGTCTTGCCTGAGCCCGTAGAACCCGCCACGACAGTGACATAATTTTGTGGATGGGTGAGGATGGAGTAGTAGAATTTTTGCTCCAGATTGATCGGGCGGATCAGGTTTTCATTGAAGAGTTCACCAAAGCGCTTGTCAAAATCGCACCACTCCAGATGGTTGTTATAGCTCAGCGCGTAACGCTGAATGCCCGTTTCATACCGCTCTTTGGCGCTGCTAATCGCCTCTTGGATGAAGGCAAACTGCTCAAAATTGGAGAAGTCCTGCTCTTGGGGCATCTGCGGCGTATCGTCATAGCGCACCTGATGCGCAAAATCAATACGATCAGGGTCTTCGACGCTGGCATTACGTACGCTCTGCGCACTGAGCCCCTGCACTTCGGCAGCGATTTTAAACGAGATATCGTTGGTCAGTAGCGTCATGCTGTAGTCGCGAACGATCTCGGCAATCTTCGCGTCGTTGAGCCCTTTGACCTCATAAAAGCTCCCGCTCACACGGTATTCGTCGCGGTAAATCGCGTACAAATTGATCGGCTCAATCACGCCGGCGTGCAAGGAGGGATCGAAGCCTATGGCAATGCGGTAGTATTTATCATTGGCGCATTGCTTGACATCGACACAGCGACGCATACACTCCGGCAGAGCGTCAAAAGTGATGGTTTGACCCGGTGAATTGTCCGCCAGACGAAAAAACTCTCTCGCCCGAAAGCCCGCTTCACCGCGCATATCATCTTTTTTGTTGTTGAGTTCGGCTAAAACAATGTTGGTAATCACAACGGCATTTTCATTATTCTGAGCGATTCGCAGAATATTGGCAGGATCATCAAGAATGACGGAGGTATCAAGGAGGTAGCAGTTTTGTTTCACACCCATAAAATCGGGCTCCTTTAGTGTGGAGTAGGAGATCGGGATATTATGGCGGCATCTGGATTAAATTTCACTTGGAGCGCCGTGACGCAGTTACCCTAAAGTTACCGCATCCGCCCTAAGATGGCTTATTCCAAAACAGGAGAAACCAATGAACAAAGTCTTACATGTAACCCTCAGCCTACTGACTGTCTCTGCGATGAGCTACGCCGCGTCTGGCACAAGCGAGAGACCCGAACCACCAAAAACATGCGCATTGATCCAAGAGCTTAACCTCAGTGAAACGCAACAAAGCGAACTATACAACCTCTCCCAAGAGATGCACACTAACCTTCACTCGCTCACACTCAAGCATCCGCTCGTTGAAGCGACCGCTTCGGGAAGCTATGACCAAGCACTCTATATTGAAGCGGCAAGCGTCAACGCAAAAGCCTTTAACACACTTGAAGCGCAATACGTCGGCTACGCCCTTGAAGTCCTCAGCGACACTCAGCGTAGCGCCTACCTCTTGGCCCTCGCCGCTACAAAGCCCATGCCGCACTGCTCGCTACTGCCCCATCCACGCCGCCGCTAGGCGCGGGGTGTGTCGGCAATCTGCATCACATTCACACCCTCTTCGTACATGTAACGCAGCGCAAAGCCATGTTTGCTCACAATGGTCTGCGTAATGTAAAGCCCCAGCCCCAATCCGCCCCCCTCAAAGCGTCGGTTGAACGGACGGCTAAAGTCCCCGCTTATTTCAATCTTTTGACCTACATTACGAATCTGTATCGCCTCATTCAAGAGTGCCACTACCACCTTTCCCTCACCATAGCGCAGCGCGTTGTCGAGCAGGTTCTTGAGCGCCACGGCGAAGTACTCAAAATCAACTTCGATGATGCGTGATCCATCCCCTTCGATGACGATCTGCGGCGCATCGCGCAGCAGCAGATCGACGGCGTGCTCGAGCAGATCACCGATACGAAAAGGCGCTTTGCGTAGCTCCCACTCCCCGCTCGTAAGCTGTTCGATGCGCCCTAGCTCTCCTAGCACAAACTCCATGCGTTCAAAGAGCCGCGCAAAGCGTGTGCGCAGTATCTCGTCGGTGATGTATTCGCCTAGTAGCGCTCCCTTCATCAGCGGGGTTTTGAGTTCGTGCAAAATATTGCGCAAAAAGAGCGTCCGGGCTTCACGCACGGCCCTTAGCCGCGCTTGTACGCGGTTGAATTGCCTTGCGATGGCGGCAATTTCATCATTGCCGCTTACATGTAAGACTCCGCCTTGCTCCCGCGCATCAAGTGTCTCGATGGCCGCTTCGAGTGCACGCAGAGGCAAAAGCTTGCGGATAAAATAGATAAAAAAGAGGATTAAAATCGCATCGGCACCCAAGATCAGCGCCCAAAACGGCACCGCTTGGCGCGACTCAGTCTCGCGTAGCACCACACACTCCCCCTCTTGCATCGAAGGCGGAGGTATCGCACCATCAAAAGGCATTTGCGGCAGCGGGCCTTGCAAGCCAAGAGATGGAGGCGGAGGCCGCCGCATAGGAGCTCTCGGGCTACACGCCATAAAATAGTTCCCGCCCTCAAAACGATACATCGCGCCAAATGGAGCGCGGGAGAGCTCCTCGCCCTGCTCTCGTAGCGCCTGAGTCATCCCTTCCACCCGCTCAAGCATCATCGCCGCTAAAAGCGCCTCACCCTGATCGCGCCGCAGCTCGTGCGCGACATGACCGTAGCGCTGCAACATCCGCGCACTTTCGTGTGCCTCTCGGTAACGGTGTTCAAAAAAGAGCAGCAGATTAATCAGCACCAAAATCAGCACAAAAAAAGCGCCCAGCCGCAGGATCAAAGAGTCTTTATTGATTGACAAATTTGTATCCTTGTCCCCGCACGGCGATCAAATAGTCGGGTTTTTTG
>DZBC01000112.1 GCA_022729835.1 Sulfuricurvum sp.
GATAAAACAAAACTCCGCCTTTCACTCTAAAAGCTCACATGGGCTACAATAACGTTTTGCTTTGAGGGAGATAACGATGAACGTCGATACGATGCGCCACATTGACCACTATGCGGGGATTCCGCTCACTTTTGCGCTGACGCTGGGGCTTAAACTGAAGCGACTCTTTTTGCCCGAAACGCCCCAAAAGCCCAAGAACGTTCTGCTCATCGAGCTGAGCGAAATGGGCAGCGCCATACTGGTCGATCCGGCGATGCGCAAGTTGCAAGCACAGATCGAGGGCGAACTCTTTTTTGTGATCTTCAAAAAGAACAAGGCCTCTTTATTGCTGCTGGGCACCGTCAAAGAGGAGAACATCTTCGCGATTGATGAAGAAGGTTTGGTGCCGCTTGCGCAAAGCACGCTGGCGTTTTTGAAGTGGTGCCGAGAAAAGCAGATCGATTCGGTGATCGATCTGGAGCTCTTTTCGCGCTTTACGGCGTTGCTGAGCGGGCTTTGCGGCGCCGTCAACCGCGTAGGCTTTCACAGCTTTCACAACGAGGGACTCTACCGAGGTGACCTGCTCAGCCGCAAAGTGGCCTACAACCCCCACATGCACATTGCCAAAAACTTCGTCTCGCTCGTCGATGCTCTGTTGTGCGAGGAGCCGCAGCTTCCCTACACCAAACGCATCATCGGCGATGAGGAGATCGTGTTGGCCCAAACAGAGGTGAGCGAGGAGCAAAAAGAGGCGGTGCGGGTCATCGTCGCGCAGCGCTATGCGGGGTTCGATCCGCAGCGTAACCCTATCATATTAGTTAATTCCAACGCCTCCGATCTGTTGCCGCAGCGCCGCTGGGCACGTCAAAATTACGCCAGAGTGATTGAGATGATTCTATCCTCCCACTCCGGTGCGATTGTGCTGCTCACCGGCTCACCCGATGAGCATGAGGGGGCGCAGGCACTGTGCAACATGGTTTATAACCCCCGCTGCATCAACTTTGCCGGAGCCGTGAAGTTTTTGCAGTTGCCGCATCTGTATGTCATCAGCGCCTTTATGCTCACCAACGACTCCGGCCCCGCCCATTTCGCGGCGATTACGCCGATGCACACCTATGTGATCTTCGGCCCCGAAACCCCTGCACTTTATGGCTCTTTGGGTTCGACGACGCCGATTTTTGCGGGTATGGCCTGCAGCCCCTGCGTGAGCGCCGCCAACCACCGCAAAACCCCCTGCAGCGACAACCAGTGTATCGCGATCATTACTCCCGAGTGGGTCTTTAACACGCTGTGTCCGCGTCTTGATGATTTACCGCGCTGATACGTACCTGCCCTTTTGGGTCTTTGTCGTACTGCTCACGCTGGTGCGGCTGCTCACCATCCCCTTTTTTGATCTTGGGGTGGATGAGGCGCACTATGTGCTTTATGGGCGCTATCTTGATCTGAGCTACTTTGACCATCCGCCACTGGTGGGGTGGACGCACGCGCTGTTTGCGTGGCTGCTTGGAGAGAACCTGATCGCCGCGCGTCTAAGCGCCGTGTTGCTTGGTATCGTCACCTTGTGGTCTCTTTATCGCTTTTTATTGCAGGTGATCCAGAGCCAAAGCGCCGCGCTTTTTGGGGTGGTGGCATTTGCCGCTACGCCGATGTTTGGGGCACTGTTTATGATGCTGATGCCCGAAACCCTGCTGCTTGCACTTATCTTTCCGATGCTCCTGAGCCTTCATGCCATAGAGCGCCACAACCGTCTGCGCGACTGGGCGGTGCTGGGTGTGGCGCTGGGGCTTGCGGGTTTGGCCAAATATACGGCAGTGCTGATCCCTTTGGCGCTGCTGCTCTATCTATTGTGGCGACACAAGGGCGCCGTGCTGCTGACCTACAAACTCCCGCTTGCCGCGCTTATCGCTTTGGCGATGGTGTCGCCGGTCGTGGTGTGGAACATGCAGCACGATTGGATCAGTTTCGCTTTTCAATCGCATCACGTTACGGGCGGCAGCGGGATCGATTTGGAAGCATTTGGCCTATCGATTGCGGCGCAATTCGGGGCGTACTCGCCCTTTTTGGCTCCGGTGGCGTTTTACGGTTTGTACCGTGC
Source organism: Sulfuricurvum sp. (assembly GCA_022729835.1). GTDB lineage: Bacteria > Campylobacterota > Campylobacteria > Campylobacterales > Sulfurimonadaceae > JAFGUB01. The sequence continues at coordinate 2,075 of DZBC01000112.1, forward strand.
ACTGCGTTCGCCTAGCGATCTGCTCTTTAGCGCGGGCGTGGTCGCGGCGGTGATCGTGCTCTTTTTTGGGTTTGCATCGCTCTTTAAAAGTGCGCTGCCGCATTGGAACGCCCTCTTTTACCTGCTGATGCTGCCCGTAGGCAGCGCCCTACTCTTTGAAAAGGTGCGCTTTTGGGGGCGCTATATCCGTTTTAGCGTGGTGCTCTCTTTGCTGCTGACGCTCTATCTGCACAGTGAGCTGGCACTCAAATACACCCCCTTTCCCCCATACCAGAGTCTGCACCGCGATATCTACGGCTTTGATCAGATCATGCAAGCGGCCAACGCTTGTTTGCAACCCGATCAATCGCTCGCCGTTGCCAATTGGTCGCTCGCGTCGCGCGCGCTGTACTACAATCGAGACTACAATTCATCTGTGTTTGTATTGGATCGTCGTTTTGATCAGTTCGATCTATGGCAGCAAGCAGATCCCATCGGGCGCGATCTGCTGCTTATTTCGACGCATGATTTCAAAATCAATGTCGATCAAAAGCTACAGTGTCAGCGCGTGGTCGAAATGGGCCATTACGACGTGCGCATCCGTCACCGCATTATCGATACCGCAACATTTACCCTGTGTGAAGGCTTCGGGGGTCTGCGGTGAGGCGGCGTTTGGTGTGGATGCTTATCATTGGGCTTCCTCTTGCTCTCTTCTCTCATTTTTTCATCGATACAACCGTGGCGCGGTGGGCCATCGCGCAGGGGGACGCCCTCTCAGAGCCTTTTGATTGGCTCAGTCGTCTGGCGGAGTCGCACTACTGGCTGGTGCCTAGCGTATTTTTGTGGATCTACTGGCGCTGGATTCGACCCCGTCCACAGTGGGCTTTGCGCGCACTTTTTATGTGGGTGGCCATCGCTTTTAGCGGTTTGGCGGTCAATATCGTGAAGATCATCTTTGGCAAAGCGCGGCCGTTGATGCTGCGCAACGAGGATATATTCGGGTTTACATGGTTCAATGTTTCGCCCGATTTTGCCTCCTTTCCCTCAGGTCACACCACCACGGCATTTACAATTGCGACTGTTTTGGCGCTGCTGTTTCCGCGTTATTGGTTCTGGTTTTACATGTATGGTCTGTTGATGGCGCTAAGTCGTGTCTTTTCGTGGTGGCACTATCCCAGTGATGTGATTGCGGGTGCTTTGTTTGGTACCGTGGCGACAGTGTGGCTCTTTACATGTAAGCGCTTTCCCTTTTTTAGAAACCGAGTGACTCATCAAGATTACAGAATATCAATTTAATTTAGTTTGACACCACTTTGACACTGAAAAGATCTATAACTCTTCGAAGGCTTTATGGACAAAGAGTGTATTATATTGTTATCAAAAAAGAGTGAGGGAATGGTATTGAAATCGTATTCTTTGGTTGTTATGAGTGTATTGTTTTTTTATGGTTGTTCGCAAACAAAATTATCCACTAATGCACACCTTCCGGAACGTTGCTACGGTGAAACCGTCGGCGTTTTTGCCCTTGACAACTTCACTGACACGCCTCAGGCTGGGATGCGTGCGTCCAACCTCGTCGAGGGCGTTTTGATCGCTCGTGGGCTTCAGACACGCAACCTGATTACTTCAGCCTCAGAGCTTAGCTACGACGAAAAGATCGCCTTGGCGCGTAAAGAGCAGATCGCTTGCGTGATGCTCGGCGGCGTGAGTGAATGGCGCTATAAAACGGGGATCGACGGCGAACCCGCGATCAGCCTGCAACTGAAGCTTGTGGACACACTCACGGGCAAAATCGTCTGGAGTGCTACGGGTTCAGATAACAGTTGGGGTACTTCGTCGATCGGAACGACGGCGCAGAATCTGCTTGAAAAGCTGGTACGTGTAGGCGATATGCCACCCAAAACAGAACGCTGATTTCGGTATGACCTTTTTTCTTCGCTACCGCGAACTGATCGTTAAGTATGCCTACCTTGAGACCGCTATTATCATGGTGTTGTACTTTTCTGTAGGCTATCTTACTAACCCCAATGACCTGTGTATGGTCTCCCAGAAGATCTCATTTTTGACCATTGTGATGGCCTTGATCACACTGTTTCATGGGCTCTCCAGTGGGTTGCTTGCGACACTACTGCTCTTTGTTGCGATGAATACGGGATATGCGCAGTTTGATTACGCATTTTTTCTCAAAGAGTTTGTTTTGGTGTTGATTTTCGGTGAGTTCCACTTTTATTGGAGCCGCACCATTGAGCAGCACCGTACCCTAGCAGCGTTCACGGAAACCAAGCTTTCAGAATTAAGCAAAGCCTTTTACACCCTTAAAATCTCGCACGATCAGCTCGAAAAGAACTATGTTTTTAAGCCTATGAGCCTACGTCAAGCGATACGTTCGATCAAGGACGGGGCACAAGCCGGTGCGGAGCATCGAACTTATGCGCGCTTTTTGGGATTGTTGGAGAAAAACTACATGATAGAGCGCTCCTTTCTCTTACATGTAGACACGCAGCTTTCAGTGGTTGCCAAAAGCGAAAACGATGTAAAGATTGATCTTAAGGATTTGATGATCACCGAAGCGATAGAGAAGAAGATGCCGATTTATATCAGTGAGCATGTCGGAACGATGCAAAGTGCTTATCTGGCGGTCATTCCGGCGGTCTACAGTCATGAAGTGCGCCTGTTGTTGGTGATCGAAAAAATGCCTTTTCTCTCATTCAACAAGGACAATCTTATCTCCTTGTCGATCCTGTTAAGCTACCTCTATGAGGAGTTTCAGAAGGTTAAGATTCTTGATGGTATTCGGGATTTTTTCCCATGGTTTCAAGAGAATTTTCGCTTTGAGCTCTATAGATTGAATGATCTAAACCGTATCTACCGTATCCATTCTACGGTTTTGGTGTTCGAGATCGACGATCCCCTTGATGCGCATCGACTGCAGGAGTGTATCAGCAAAAATCTGCGCTCACTCGACATTATGAGCCAAGTTGTGACCCCGCATCGTATCTTGTTGGCTGTTTTGTTCCCTTTTGCGGATGAGGCTTCTGCATCGGGATTTGTGAAACGAATTTTTGAATTACTACATGTAGAAGAGAAACAGTATCGTTACGATATCTTTGATCTGTCGCAACTCTCCTTGTTGCAAACCTATATCGAGCGTCGCTGTGAATGAGTTGTGGATCTGGACAACTGCATCGATGGCGCATTTTTATCTGCTTCATGGATGCCTCTCTCTGCTCTTTGCCATTGTGGGTGGTTTGATTTTGAAGCGTCGATACGCCGACGCGCACTATAAAATAGTCGCCCTACTTTTGGCAATGCAGATCGCTATGCCCATTATTGGCTACTTGTTTGGCGCATGGATCATCTACTATCTACGCAACGTGCGTTACGACAAACGTCTCACCCATACACGCTATATTGATATGGATGATTTTCAAAGTGAGTTTGTGCAGATCAAAAGGATTTTCGGTGAAGCTTCGATCAGTGAGCTGCTCAACGGCACCAACAGTTCGAGCGCACTCAAAACCAAAGCGCTGGCCTCCGTCTCCGACCACATCAACCAAAAAAATATCAATCTGATCAAGAGATCGCTATCCGATAGCGACGATGAGGTACGACTCTATAGCTTCGCCCTGATTGATGGGATGGAGCGCGACATCAATGATAAAATCCATCAGATGCTTCAGGCGTTTGAGCAGACCCAGGCGCTTGAGCGTAAAATCGACATTGCCCGCGATCTGGCATCACTCTATTGGGATATGGTCTATTTTGAACTTTCCGATGCGGATCTCAAAAGCTACATTCTCGATCAGGTCAAATATTTTGCGCGCTTTGTGCTCAAAGTTTTTCCGGGGGATGTAAAGGTAAACACTATTTTGGGCAAGGTCTATTTGATAGAGCATCAATACGACGAAGCGGCCACCTGTTTTACATTGGTCATCGAGCAAGAGGGCGATAATGAGTATATCCTCCCTTATTTAGCTGAGATCTACTTCAATATGCGTAATTTTCGCAGTGTCAAAGCTCTGCTTGCGACAGCCGATAGCATGAAGATCAATGCAATGCTACATCCAGTACTGCAACAATGGAGCCACGCATGAGCCAGTATATTCGCCGCAGTGACGCTGTGGATGTGATGCTTTTTGGTGAAGGCACCTACCCTTACATTCGCGGAGGGGTTTCATCTTGGATTCATCAGCTCATCAACGGTATGAGCGATTTGAAATTCGGCATTGTCTTTTTGGGTTCGGTGCGCAGTGACTACGGCGATATGCTCTATGCACTTCCGGAAAATCTCGTGCATCTTGAAGCCCATTACATGTTTGATGAGGATGATGTAGAAAAACGCACCCAACGGGCTAAGGATCATCCAGAGTTCGGCACAGTGCGTGAACTGCATGAGTGGTTTAAGCACAAGCAAGGCGATATTCCGGGTGTGATGAAAAACATCGATTTTTATACCAAGAAGATCACGCACGATCACTTTTTGCATTCGAAACAGTCGTGGGACTATATCAATGAAAAGTACCTGCAAAATTGTCCCGATATTCCTTTTATTGACTATTTCTGGACGGTCAAAAACATTCATCGCCCGATCTGGAAACTCGCAAAAATCGTCGAAACCATGCCTACATGTAAGCTGTTGCATAGTCCTTCGACGGGCTATGCCGGGTTTTTGGGCGCGTTGGCTTCGCACCACATGAACCGCCCCTTTGTGCTC
>DZBC01000113.1 GCA_022729835.1 Sulfuricurvum sp.
AAGCAGTTGAGGAAATTTTGGGAAACAACGTCCAATTGCCTGGATTTTACTCTTATGGCGAGATTGCCCCCTTTAGCGACACGCTCAGTACGTGCGAGCTACACAACCAAACTATGACTTTGACTGTCATCTATGAAGACTGAATACCATCGCCTGCTCTCAAGACAGATCAGACGTCATTTGAACCAGCATGGCCCAAGTGACCCTCTGAGTCCAGAGATAGAGCGCTTGCTTGAGGCGATCTCGCAGACCTACGAAACCAATGACACGGAGCGCCGCTTTCTCGAACACACGATCAGCGTCAACTCTGAAGAGCTCAACAGCGCCAACGCCAGCATCCGCGAAAAAAATGAATCCTTGCGTGAACTCCTTGAGGAGCGTTCAAAGTTACTCGAGAGCCGAACCGAAGAGAACGAAGAGATGTTGCATCTACTGCATCAGTACCGCAGTGCGATGGATCAGAGCCTGATCGTAAGCATCACCGACACCAAAGGGATTATCACTTATGTCAACGATAATTTCTGCCTGATCAGTGGCTACGTGCGCGAAGAGCTGATCGGGCAACCCCACAACATTGTCCGTCATCCCCAAAGCGACCGTACACTCTTCGCGCAGCTTTGGAAGACGATACAAAGTAAACAGATCTGGAAGGGGGTCATCGCCAACCGCAAAAAAAATGGCGAAAAGTACTACGTCCGCGCCACCATCCTGCCACTGCTTGACAAAAATGGACGTATCCTCGAATATATGGCACTGCGTGAAGACATCACCAGCCAAATTATCTATCAAGAGCAACTTCAGCTTCAGCAAGAGCGGATCAGCTCCATCTTCAACACACAGGAAAATATCGTACTAATCGTGGATGAAGTGCTGGGGATTGTCGATGCCAACCGCCGCTTCTTTGAAACCTTCGGCTTTGACTCAATTGATACCTACCGTGGAGCGCACTGTAGCTTCGGTGAACTCTTCGTCAAAAAAGAGGGCTTCTTATATCCGCTGGAGACCCAAAATGAGGCAGAGTGGTTCAATGCTCTTTCGGAACAACTGCCGCTTAACCCCATGTTGTGCCGTGAATCAGGAGATACGGAGCAGATAATCAAACTCCATATCACTCCCATCATCTTAGAGCACCGACCGCACCACCTCGTCACCCTCGTAGATGTCACCGAACTCGAAACAGCGCGCGCCAAAGCACAAATCGCTGAACAGGCCAAATCACAATTTCTAGCGACCATGAGCCATGAGATCCGCACGCCCATGAATGGTATCTCCGGTTTTGTCCAACTGCTCGGCCACACCCGCCTTGATGAAAAGCAAAAACGCTATATCGAATTGATCGGCCGATCTATGGAGTCACTGATGCAGATCATCAATGATGTACTCGACTTTTCCAAGATCGAAAGCGGACAGCTTGAGCTGGAGTTACTACCTTGCAACCTCTTTACGGAGATCGAAAGCGCCTTTTTGCTGCTCTCTGAAAAAGCCCGAGAGCACCGCATCCACTACGCCTTTCATATCGATGAGCGCATTGCGGAGTGCGTGGTCATCGATGTACTGCACCTCAAACAAGTGCTCATCAATCTGTTAAGCAATGCTATCAAATTCACCCCGGACGAAGGGCATGTTGCCTTACATGTAACCTTGGAATCCACCAACTCAACCCATGAAGAGCTCCTCTTTAGCGTTGTCGATTCGGGGATCGGCATCCCCAAAGAGCGTCAGGAGAAGATCTTTCAACCCTTCGCTCAGGCCGACTCCTCCACGACCAGACGCTTTGGTGGCACAGGGCTGGGGCTGAGTATCAGCACCTCGCTGGTAGCGCATATGGGCGGCACACTCAAAGTGCGTAGCCAAGAACATCACGGTAGCACCTTCTACTTTGCGCTTGAAGCAGAGCGTTGCACCCAAAAACCAACACTTAAAGAGCACCTCCAAAGATGCCGCGTCACACTTATTGAGAGTCCGACCTTCAGCAACCTAAACAACGTTGCCAGCTTATTAGAACACTTTGGCGTCGCGTTCGAGCGTATCGCCGTATCTGACCTTGCACAGATACCCGACGATTCCGACGTACTGCTGATCACATCTGAGCGCTCTATCCTCAAACCCTACACACTCGCCCGCTGTATTCTGATGGATACAAAAGCGCAAGAGGAGGACGCCAACGATCACCTCTTTATTATCAACCGATTTGAGAGCTGCCCTTCAACCCTCTACAACACCCTTTTGCGGCTCAACCTTATCCAAACTCCGCCGTCTCAACCCACTACGATTGATAGCGTCTCGCTTGATATTCTGGTCGCTGAAGATTATGAGATCAACCGTATGCTCATCGAAGAGCTTCTTGGGGGCTACTCTGGTATCCGCGTCACTTTTGCCCATGACGGTTTTGAAGCGGTCGAAGCAGCACTTGCGCGCCCGTATGATCTCATCTTGATGGACATCAACATGCCCAATCTCGGCGGTATCGAAGCCACAGCGCGCATCAGAGCACACCTAGGAGATGCCCTCCCCATCGTCGCCCTGACCGCCAATGCCCTTGAAGGTGACCGCGAACGTTTCTTGGCTGCAGGCATGAACGACTACCTCTCCAAACCGCTCTCTTTTGAGGAGTTTGACGCGTCCTTCGCACCTATGCCCAAAAGGCTCAACCAGCCTCACAGACCATTACGCTAGAGCAGATTCTTGTCTCAGGCAACGCCATCACCAAGCTACCTCAAAGTTCAGTGCTAAAACTCTATCGTGCCTATGATCGCAGCATACAACGGCTTTGTGCCCAGCTCTCTTTGGGCATCAACACCAACGACCTAGAAACGATCGAACGCAGCGCCCACGACATCAAAAGCTCTTCAGCTACGCTCGGTCTTGTTGCCATTGCCACACTCGCACAGGCGATAGAACAAGCAGCGCGCACGCGCAACCCCTTCAACTATGCACAAAGCTATCAAGCGATTCTCTCTCACCTGGCAACACTAGAGAAACCTCCGCTTTAGTGTTCAATCCTCCTCAACAGCGCCCCTAGCGCCTTCTTGTCGATCTCTACCGATTCGCCCATATAGAGCTTTCGCTCGAGTAAACCTACCATCTGCGCCGCTTCAGGATCGTCCAGACGGCGCATCAAAACCGCCAAAGCCGCGCGTAGATCGTTCGGGTTCACGCTTCGCTCCTTGTTTTTGGACGTACCCATGCCCATCAAAGGCCGCGCAAGCAGCCCCAGCACAAAGCCTACCGCGAGTGCGGCGGCGAGGAGCCACCACGGCTGCTGCTCTTTTGAAGCCGTCTCTTTGGGCATTTCATCGTTTATCCCGCGCTCAACGCGAATCGGCTCACTGCTTTTGGGTGGGGCACCGGTAATCGTTACATGTAAGGGTTGTGTCTCAATGCGTAGCTTCTTTTGCTGCTTCGGATCGAAATACTCCAAAGCAATAGGCTCCAGCGTAAAATCGTGATCTGAAACCAGCGCTACTTTCTGCGTCCACGATCCGCGGTAGCGCTCCTCTTCTATATAGCCCTGCACTGCGGGCTCTTCAGCAAAAACATTGACCCCATCAATGGCGGGTTTGAGCGACCCAATATCTTCAAAATTGCCGCTGCCGCCGATTTTGATCGTCAGGTTGACGGCTTCGCCGGCTTTGGCCTCGGTGCGGTCAAGCGTCGCTTCGATGGTAAAATCACCCACAAGCTTGAGTGGCGCAGGCAGTGCTTTGGCCTCAATCGTCAAGGGATTAGAAAAGAAGCTACGCCACTGCAATTGCGGAAACCACTGTCCCCAGGCATCGCGCGAATGGCTTCGCGCCGCCACCTGCAACTGCGCCCGATCAATCGACATCACGCCGCTTTGCTGCGCGGCGACAACATAGATCACCTTGGTGAGGGTGTAATCCCCCTCTTCAAATCGTCGCCCCTGTTGCTGCTCTTTGATCCAAAAACCCTTCATCTCCGGCGGCGCGAATTTGGAATCGACCGCTTCGGCGTTGTGGCGCTGCTTGAGTGTGACAACGACTTTGAACGGTTCGCCCACATAGACCTGATCTTTTTCGCTCTTCATCTCCAAAACAAAGGGAGCATCTTGGGTAATGGCCCTCTGTGTCACCGTTATCTCAATGGCTTGCGTACTGGCATATTTATCGTCGATTTTGAGCGCTATCGGGTCAATGGTGCAGTTTTGCGTGGGCATAAAAGTGTAGCTCAGTGTCTGGCTGCGCGTGATGGAGCCGTTGATGATACTGGTGTTTTGTTTGCGTGCGCTGGAGAGAATTTCGCTGCCGCAAATTTTGTCGATATGCGGCTCTTCGTAGTCGCCGCCTTCAATATTGAGGTGTAGCTCCACGCGCTCACCCAGCTCCACGCTACGGCGATCAACCTCCGCTACGACTCCTGAGGAGTGCGCCTGAAGCGCGCAGAGTATTAAAAGAAAAAGAAATCTACCAAGGTTTGTCATTATGATCTCGCTTCTGTTCGTTTTGTTCCTTACCCAGACGGTAGAGATGTCCTACCGGCTGATTTTGCAGTATCTCCAGCCACTTTTTAGCTTCCATATCGCTCATCGTCGCATCTTGCGGTGAAGCTGCTTGCGGTGCTACCGTCTCGTTGGCCTCTGCACCCTCTTTGGCTTCCTGAGTCGGTTGCGCCTGCTGCTCTTGTGCCTGAGAGGACGCACTTTGCTGATCTTTTTGGCCCTCTTGCTGCGAAGCATCCTCTTGAGGGCGGGGTGTATCACCTTGATCGCCATCTTGGGGCTCTTTTTTGGCATCGTCTTTGGAGCGGTTTTGATCGCTCTCTTGCTCCGTCTTGCCCTCTTTTGGGTTGTCGCACTGCTGCTTTTGCTCTTGCTTTTTGATCTCTTCAAGCGCTTTTCGTACCGCTTCAAGATTATCTTTTGTGGGCTGCTCTTCTTTGATGTCGAGCGCTTCCTCGTAAGCCTTGAGGGCCTTAGAGAGCGCCTCGCTATCGCCTATTTTGGCGTAGCTGTTGCCTAGATTGTGCAACAGCTCAAATCGGTGCTTGGTATCGGTTGCGAGAAGTTGCTCATAGGTGGTGGCCGCGTAGGCGTAATCACCCGCTTTGTAAGCAGCATTGGCGCGGTTATAGAGCACCTCGGGGCTTGGATGCTCTTTGGCATAGGCATCATACAGCTCCATGCTTTGGTTGAACTCCCCGACGTCATAGCGGCTTTTGGCCTCTGAGAGGATCTGAAAATCCAGCAATCCGGCCCTAGCATCGCTTACATGTAAGCCCATCACGACCAACGCCGCTACGGGCACCGCCATCGTCTTGCGTTTGCCCAAAGATGAAAGTGCTACGAGCAGCAAAAACAGCGCGATCCCCAGCGGCAAATAAAAGAGCTGTAGATACATCACCACCTCCTCTTCTTTGAGCACCCGTCGCTCTGTTTTAGACTCGATCTCCTGCATCATCGCTTCGATATCACGCAGATCGTTCACCGCCTCGATATAGGCTCCGCCCGTCTCTACGGCAAGCTGTGCAATGGCGGGGTTAAGACGACTGATGACGATATTGCCCCCTTGCTTCACGAATGATCCATCAGAGAGCCTGATCGGCGCACCCTGCGCACTCGCCACGCCCAACACAAAAATAGTGATCTGCTCTTTTTTGGCCAGTGCGATCGCCTCGGACAAATCCGCATCATCGCCCCCATCACTTAGCAGCAGCAAATAGCGCCCCTCATCCGAGCGCAGCGCTTCGGCGGCACTGCGCACCAGATGCACATAGTCGGTTCCTTTTTCCGTGATGGAGCCGGTCTGAAGCTGCCTAAGCAAAAAGCGCACTGCCCGATGATCGAAGCTCAGCGGAGCGACCAGATAGGCATCTTTGGCAAAAGCCATCACCCCGATGCGCTCTTTGGGTGAGCGTTCCAGCAACTCCAGCACTTTATGCTTTGCCGCTTCGAGCCGGTTGGGGTAAAAATCCTCTGCTAGCATCGAATCGGAGATATCCAGTGCGATCATAATGTCGGCGCTCTTGGCCTTGATCTTGACCCGTCCATTTTCGATCACAGGCTGTGCGAGCGCAACGATAAAAAGGCTAAGCACCACAAAAAAGAGGGCATTGCGCGCACGCGGCGTGAGGCTATGCGTCGCACAGCGCAAACGCTCCAGCACTTCAGGGCTAAAAGCCTCAAACCCCCTTGAGCGTCCTGTGATCAGAAAAAAGAAGAGCACACAAAGTGCGGGAAACATCAAATAAAGAAATTCAGGATGCAAAAAATTCATCACCACCCTTTCTTACTGCGCAAATAAACATACCCAAGCAGCGCAAAAAAAGCACCGAAGAGAGGGTACATGTAATAGTATTTGAGGTATTCAAGACTCTCTCGCTCGATTTCGGATTTTTCCAACGCGTCGATGGTTTCATATATTTGACGCAATTGCGAAGCGTTCTGCGCCGCAAAGGCTTGACCACCCGTCTCCTTTGCCATCTTCATCAGTATCTCGCCGTTGTATTCGCCCGGAGCACCGATGCCGATGGGGTAGAGCTTGACCCGCTCTTTTTTGGCCAGATCGACCGCTACTTCAAGCGTGATACGTCCGCCTGGGGTGTTGTGCCCATCGGTAAGCACGATAGCGACGCGGCTAACAGCCTTGGAATCTTGCAACAATCCAATCCCCTGCGCCACTCCTTCGTACAGTGCCGTATGCTTGCCGGCCATCCCGATGTAAAGCTGATCGAGAATCCGCCCCAAAATCTGCTTATCAT
>DZBC01000114.1 GCA_022729835.1 Sulfuricurvum sp.
GCCGCCTCTTCGATGTACTCTTGCACCAGCAAATTAACATCCATGCCATAAAAAGCGTCGAGCACTGATTTTGCCGCTTTTTGAGACTCGACCAACACCACGCCAACCCCTTGTGTGCCTTCGAGAATCTTCAGCACCAGGGGTGTACCACCGATCAGCTTGATCACATCTTTGGCATCAGATTTGTTTGAGGCAAAGACCGTTTTGGGCATATCTACCCCATGCTTGGAAAGAATCTGCAAGCTGCGAAGTTTGTCTCGCGAGCGCGAGATAGCAAGTGATCCAGCAACCGTAAACGCATTCATCATCTCAAAGTGACGTACGATAGCCGTTCCGTAAAAGGTTCTACTGGCACCGATTCTAGGGATTACCGCGTCAGGTGCCTTGAGCTGTTCACCCTCATAGTTGATCATCAGTTCACCCTTCATGATCTCAATACTGCACTTGAGATAATCCAGAACCCGAACCTTCCATCCACGCTCTTGTGCCGATGCGAGCAGTCTACGCGTCGAATAGAGTTTTTCATTACACGACAATATATAAACCTTCATGCATGCACCTCCATGCGACCCATCACGTGCCTTGTCTCTACATCCACAATAAATCTCCCGCTTAAAAAAGCGCTACCGACCAACATCTCATAAGTCATCTTGGCCCGATTGGCCAATGAAATCTCGACATCGTATTTTATGCCGCCTAGAAGCATCGGCGTACGGATAAACACACGCTCTTGACGCATCCCGTTTGAGCTCCTCACATGACGTTTTTCAGCAACCTTACATGTAAGGCGTCTCATGCCTCCCGACGTATCGGCAAGATCAAAACTGACAGTGCCGTCTTCATTAAGCACGATATCATCACAGTGTAGCGCACACGAATAAGCACCCGTATCCACCTTAGCGTCGATATTGTACAAACCTAATACCGGAAGAGAAACATACTCATTACGACCGATTAAGCGCTTTTGAATAAGAGCTCCTTTGCTTGGGTACAGCATTCTACATCAGGGCTGATTACAAACGCGCGACAGATAAGAGAGCACAAAACCACCCCGGTAGAGCAAATTTACGCCCCATTCTCACCTTACATGTAACTTTACATGTGGACTTCAAGCAAGATACGCATCGCCTCCGCAGACATCGGCTTTGCATAGAGATACCCTTGCAAGTAGTCGCAACCGTGCTCACGCAAAAAATGCGCTTGCGCCTCGGTCTCGACCCCTTCTGCTACAGTCTGAAGCCCCATACTCTTAGCCAAAGCCACTACGGCGCGGGCAATATTGGCATGTTGCGTGTCATCTGGCAACTCCGAAACGAAACTACGATCAATCTTAAGCGTAGTAATCGGAAGCGCCCTAAGATAGCTTAGCGATGAATAACCCGTACCGAAATCATCAATCGCAATGCCGACACCGAGGGCATGAATGCGCTTAAGCATCTCAATGGCCGCAGCTGGATTCTTCATCAACTGTGACTCCGTCAACTCCAGCTCCACCTGTGACCCTTTCACACCCAAACGCGTCAAAAGACCTTCGAGCCTTTCGACAAAAGCCGTCTCTTTTAGTTGAAGTGCCGAAATATTGATCGAAATCATTCCAGGATGCAACCCCTCCACCTCCCATTGTGCCTGCTGCTTCAGTGCTTGCTCAAGCACAAAATCACCCAAAGGAATGATCAGTCCATGCTCCTCGGCAAGCGTCACCGTCTCTTGCGGTGAAACGTGCGCAAAACGCTCATCGAACCAACGAAGCAACACCTCACATCCCTGCAATGTTCCGTTTTGTGCCTCGTATTTGGGCTGATAGTAAAGTGTTAATCCACCCACGGCAATAGCCTCGCGCAACCGTGTCACCACCAGCAGCCTCTCAGAGAGCTGATCTTGCATCTGAGGTGAGAAAAATACAAAACTGTTCTTCCCCTCACTTTTGGCTTTTTTCATGGCCGATATCGCATTATTGAGCAGACTTTGCATCTCCTCACCGTGTACGGGAAAAAGGGCAATCCCCGCACTAAAAGTGAGATAAATCGGCTGGCGGTCGATCAAAAAAGGCGTTTGGAACGTAGCTGACACCTCTTTCATAATGCGCAAGAGACCCATTTCACTGGTTGCCCCCGAAAGTACCAGCGCAAACTCGTCACCGCCAAAACGAGCGACCATATCCTCCTGCCGAAGGATCGATCGCAGCGTATCAGCAACATGGCGCAAGGTCACATCGCCAGCAGCATGGCTCATCGCCTCGTTAATCTCCCGAAAATTGTCCAGATTAAAAATGACCACCGCAAAAGAGCGTTGCGTATGCCGATAGGTATTGATGGCCTGTCGGATGTGATCCATAAAAATAAAACGGTTGGGAAGATCGGTCAAATCATCATGATGGATCAGTCGCTCCACCTCCTCAAGCGCCCCTGCCAAGGCCACACGTCGATTTAAAGCAATACGACGAAAAAGCAGCGCCATCAGAGCTGACAATAACAAAAGCGCCACCAATATCCAGAAGATCCACATAGGCAGTTGCGCCGACGGCTCGGGTTCAAGCCAACGCTTGTACGCACTGTAAAATATGGAAGCATTATCAGCTTTCAAATGCTTGAGCCAAAAATCACTGCGTTCTAGCAACACTTGGCGACCCGGCGCAAAAGCCAAACGAATGGTTGCGGGTTGAATCATAATGTTGGTTCTCACTGCATCGTCGACATAGGGCTTGGGTACGGTATAAAAACGGTTGGCAAGGACACAATCGACCGACCCCATGCTAAGCTGAGCAAAAGCATCATCAAAGTGCGCTACCTCCACGTATTCAGCTTTAACACCAAAGGAGTTTAGCTCTCTTTTGATTGCTTCTGACTGTACACTCTGTCGCATGACGGCAATACGTCTGCGCTGTAGCTCCAACAGAGATTCAATCGGCACATTACGCCGATGATACAAAACCGACCAACTTGAAAAAACTGCCTCATGCCCAAAGAGAAAGTGTTTTTGACGCTCAGGAGTATGGGCCACATCGGGCATAATATCGAGTTCTCCTGCCTCAAGTAGACGTAAACACTCATCCCACGCACAAGGGATATAGTGCAATACCCACCCCTCTTGTTGCGCTATAGCAAGCAGCAATTCAGGAAAAAATCCGCTGGGCTGCCCTTTGTCGTCTATGAAAATTTTGGGTGCATTTTGATAGATGCCTACCCTTAAGTCCAATGAAGCACCCCACAAAGCGCCCATCAGTGCCAGTGGCAAAAAAAACAATCTTAACTGCATAAGAGACCTTTAGGCATGATATCGGTCGGGACCACTGCTTTTGACGTTTGATTCACACATTCTAGCATGTTTACCGCTTGAATGCCTCCTTGCAATTCGCTACACTATGACCATGAAAAACCCTCACGACACCCCCATTATGGCGCTTTACTGCGACTACGAAAACCTTGCCATCGGCGTACGCGACGCCAAATATAAAAGTTTTGATATCACCAAAGTCTTAGAGCGCCTGTTGCTCAAAGGTAATATCGTCCTTAAAAAAGCCTACTGCGACTGGGAGCGCTACAGCGACGCCAAAAAGGGGTTGCACGAAGCCAACTTTGAGATGATCGAAATTCCGCATATCAAGATCTCCGGCAAAAACTCCGCCGATATCCGCATGGTTGTCGATGCGCTTGACTTGTGCTATACCAAAGAGCATGTCGATACCTTCGTGATTCTTAGCGGCGATTCGGACTTCTCGCCGCTGGTAAGCAAACTGCGCGAAAATAACAAAACCGTCATCGGCGTAGGCGTCAAAAACTCCACCTCCGACCTGCTCATCGCCAACTGCGACGAGTTTTTCTACTACGACGATCTGGTACGACACGAAAAGCACGAAGTCAAAAAAGAGAAAAAAAGTACCGACAAGCCCAAAGCAATCAAATCCAATGAGGACAAAGAGCATGAAGCGTGGGCGCTGCTTTGCGATACCTATGAAGATCTGCTCGCCGAACGGGGAGAAGAGGATCTGATATGGGGCTCGATGGTCAAACAGGCGATCAAGCGCCGACAACCCGGCTTTAATGAGAGCTACTACGGCTTTCGCTCGTTTGGCGAACTGCTCGAAGCAGCCGAAGCCAAAGGAGTACTCACCCTCGAATATGATGAGCGCTCAGGCGGTTTTCTGATCCGCTCCTCACATTACGAATAAGCGCAACATGCCACTAACGCCGTTCGATCAAGAGTACTTACATGTAATGGCTTTGTGACCTGCTTTGTGGTAAAATGCGCCAATTTTATTTCAAAAGGACTTCCGCCATTATGGAATCATCGTCGGATCATAGGTCGTTTTACGCCTTGCGTGAGCGTGGACTATGACGCTTCTTCTTACCTACCTCTTTATCGCCCTTGCCGTTTCGTTTCTCTGCTCCGTTCTTGAAGCAGTTTTACTCTCCAGTACCAACTCCTACATCGAGAGCCAAGCCAAAGAGAACAATGATCGCGCCCTCGAAATCATGCGTAGTCTCAAAGCCAATATTGATGAACCCATCTCTTCGATTCTAATCCTCAACACCTTCGCCCATACCATGGGTGCAGCCGGCGTAGGGGCACAGGCGCAAATTCTATTCGGCGACGAATGGCAAACCCTCATTGCATTTATTTTGACGCTGGTGATTCTCTATTTTTCAGAGATCATCCCCAAAACGATCGGTGCGGTTTATTGGAAAAAGCTACTCAGACCGGCGGCATATGTGATCTCGCTTATGATCAAGCTCACCTACCCTCTGGTCTGGTTCTCGACCTTGATTACCGAGTTCATCTCCAAAAACAACGACACAGTTTCACACTACTCACGTGACGAGATCATGGCTATGGTCGCACTAGGTGAGAAAGAGGGCTCCATCCTCACCAAAGAGAGCCACCTGATCGGAAATCTGCTCAAACTCAAAAACATCAAAGCCAAAGATATCATGACGCCGCGTAGTGTCGTCTTTGCCTTTGAGCAAGAGACCACCGTAGCAGAAGCGATTGAAGATGACCGTATGTACATCCACTCACGAATTCCCGTCTATGAAGGCAGCATCGACAACGTTACGGGGATCGTCTTTAACCAGACCATCCTCGAAGAGAGCATCGAAGAGCATGAGCATAGACCACTTAGAGAGATCATCACCAGAGTCCACAAAGTCTCAGAAAACGTGCCGGCTTCAGCCCTAATTGATCTCTTTGTCAAACGCAAAGCCCACCTCTTCATTGTTTATGACAGTTATGGCCAAACGGTCGGCGTAGTCTCACTTGAAGATGCCATCGAAACCCTACTGGGTGTTGAAATCGTCGATGAGATGGATGAGGTCGAAGATATGCAAGCCTTTGCCAAAGACAAGCACAAACTCTTTCAAGACCGTATGCTGCTGGAGAAAAAGAAGATGGAAAAGATTCGTCTTGCCTAAACGCATATGATCGAGTGCTCCCATTTTCAAAAGGGTGACTGTCACTCTTGCACCCTGATAGAGCTGCCTTATCCACAGCAGCTCAAGCTCAAACGCACACGTTTGGAGCAAGCGCTCTTCTCCTTCGCTCCGTTGCCAACACTCAAAGTCATCCCTTCTCCGCAGACAGGCTTTCGCAACAAGGCCAAAATGGTCGCATCTTCTACGCCGATCACACTGGGACTACTTGAGGGCGTGGAGCTGATCACCTGCCCACTCTATACCCCCTCTATGCAGCGTGCACTCGCCACCATCCAAAGCTGGCTACGCGAATTGGATATCCGTGCTTACGATCTCAAAACCCAAAAAGGCGAGCTCAAATACGTGCTGCTCAGCGAATCAAGCCATCAAGGAGCATTGATGCTACGCTTTGTGCTGCGTTCGCACGGAATCGTCTCCAGACTTCGCCGCGGCCTTGCCTCTTTGCAACAGGAACTACCCAGTTTGCAATGTGTCAGTGTCAATATTCAAAGTGAGCACAAAGCCGTGGTCGAGGGAAGTGAAGAGCTATTCTTGAGCGAACAGCGCCGCATCGAAGAGCGCATGGGCGATATTTCCCTGTTTATTCGCCCAAAAACTTTTTTTCAAACCAACACGGCCGTTACCGCTAAACTCTACCAGACAGCCGCCTCATGGATCGACCAAGTGGAAGCCAAAAGTGTATGGGATCTTTTTTGCGGAGTTGGAGGATTTGCGCTACACTGTGCCAAAAACGGTCGCGAAGTACTCGGTATCGAACTCGAGCACGAAGCGATTGGCGCGGCGCGCGATGCTGCCGCAAAACTCGGTATATCGCAACTACGCTTCGAAGCGATGGATATTGCCAGCTTCAGTGTCGAAGCTTCAAAAAGACCCGACTGCTTGATTGTCAATCCACCCAGAAGGGGATTAGGATCAGCACTGTGCCAGTGGCTACAGCGCTTGCGACCCCCCGTAATACTCTACTCTAGCTGCAATATCGATACGCTCGCCAAAGATCTCGAAATGCTCTCAAACTACCGCATCGAAAAGCTGGAGCTTTTCGATATGTTTCCGCACACAGAGCACTTTGAAACACTCCTTATGTTACGCGCCGCCCACTAACCGCTGCAGTATCTCTTTGAGTTGCACGGCGTCCATCGGTTTGAGTAGCGTCGCATCCATGCCTGCCAAACGGCACGCCTCAAGTTCCACATCGTTGAGTGTGCCGCTGATGGCAATAATTGGTGTTTGGTCACCACGTG
>DZBC01000115.1 GCA_022729835.1 Sulfuricurvum sp.
AAGAATAAAAGACTTTTCGATCTGCATTGCCTTTTGTTGCATGAAATTGGTTTTTAGTCTAAGCTGATCCTCTTTGACATCAACGAGCACGGCGTCGTTGGTGATGCTGAGACCCCGATAGAAGTTGTGTATTTTGACCTTGGCGTGGTTGCGTTCAATGACACCGAGCAGATCAAAGATCTTTTTGCGGTCGGTTTGACTTCTGTCCTCCTTGCTCTTTTTGCCGTCGAAGAGGCCCAGAAGATTGAGTTCGGTAATGTCATCAAAAGAGAGAATAGTGTACTCCTCTTTATCTGGGACATGATGGAGTTTGAAAATAAAGTGGTGCATGGTGTGGGCGGCATCATTCATTTTGACGTGAAACAGTGTGTCGGGGGCTTTAGAGGCAGTTTCGAACCAATCTTTGCCGACTTCATTGTACAAAAACCCTTCGTGCCTTAGCAGACAGCTTCCCAAATCACCGCGTGTCTGGGCAAAAGCTTCAATGGAGTCAACTGCAAAAAAATCCAAAAATCGTTGGCTTGCCAACAAGATCGTGCAGCGCTGCATCATCACCACAAGGGCACTTTGATAGTTGAATACATCACTGAGGTGGGCATAAAAAATATGGTTACGCTCTTCAGCTTCAATCGCCTCAATCGCAGCGCTCAAGGTTTCGCCAAGTTGAGTCACAGACGCCGGTTTTTTGATAAAACGAAAGACCCCAAGCTCGATACCTTTAATCAATGTCTCTTGATCATCATGTGCGGACATAATGATCACTTTGGTATCGGGACGGAGCTTTTTGATCTGGGCAATCAGACTTAGACCGTCCATATTGGGCATCTTTAGATCAGTGATGACGATTTTGGGATAATGTTTGCGGAATAGCTCCAGTGCCTCAACACCATCTTGAGCTTCTAGAACGTTGCGAAAAAGTTTATTAAAAAAAAGTGATGCCTGTTGGCGTAAATGCGCGTTATCTTCAGCGAACAAAAGCGAGTATGCACTGGCTCTGGTTTTAAGATCGGCAAGCTCAGACATTCGCTTCCTTAGGTTTAATGTAGAGCTCCAAAGTGCGCAACAAGATCGTAATCATGGCGAAATCAACCGGTTTGGGAAAACAAAGATGGGCAACATGTTGGATATCAATGGGATCGATAGTACCCGACAAAATCACCCTGAATGGATCGAATCCACGCTCTGTCAGTCTGTGCATTAACGTCAAACCGTCCATTCTGGGCATGCGCAAATCACACAACAGTAGATCAAATGGGGTTTGGGCAAATTTATCAAGCGCCTCCAAACCATCAGATGCGCTTTCAACATGATCAAAGAAACGTTGCATCAAGCCACACGTTGCATTTCGCACTTCAGGTTCATCATCAACGACTAAAACCGTCAGATGGTGCAGGGATTCTCGTAGTCTCTGGGTTTCGTTCATGAAGGCTCCTGAAGTGGAATAGCAAGCGTAAAGCAGACACCTTTGACTCCATTATGCACCTCAATGGTACCATGAAGCTGCTTGTGAAGGATCATTTGGCTGATGTAGAGTCCCAAGCCTGTTCCTGACTTCTCCCCTTTGGTAGTGAAATAGGGTTCAAAAACACGGTCGATAATGGAAGGATCGATCCCAGGACCGTTGTCGCAGACTCTGATGTAGAGTGTGCTACCTTGTACATTGGCTTCAACACTGATGGCGGCATCATCATGCGGATGCTCCATCAGAGCATCTTGCGCATTGCGAACCAGATTAATCAGGACTTGAAGCAGTGATCTGGCAAAGAGTGTGGCCTCAAGCAGGGGGTCACAACGTAGTGTGAAGGCGATGGCGGAGTACTCCAAACTTTTGCCGATAATTTGTTGTAGTTCGCTCAAAAGTGTGGTAACACGGATGGTTTCAGGCTTATGTTTGGGCTTGAAAAAGTGTCTGAAATCTTCAATGGTACGAGAGAGGTATTGGGATTGCTCCATGATGGTCTGACACTGACGCTCTACCTCTTTGGCGTCGAGTTGATCGAGCGCAACGTCTGCTTGCAAGGCGCTGGCACTCATGCTGATTGTCCCTAAAGGCTGCCTCCACTGGTGTGCGATGAGACTGAGCATCTCCCCCATGGCCGCATTGCGGGCCTGAGTCAGCATCATCTCTTGATTTTTGAGAAGTTCTGAGCGGAGGGACTCTCGTTCGGTGACATCTTCACCGGCGCAGATGACACCATAGACTTCGCCGTTTTGATTGTAGAGCATGGTATTGTGCCAACTAATCGTGTGCCGTTTTCCTGAGCGATCAAGGACTTCGTTTTCGAAAAATTCGGACAATGTTTCACTCCCCTCTATGCTGCGCTTAAATAATGCGTAGACTTTCGTTGCATCGTTGGGGGGCAAAAACTGTTCAAACCAGTTCAGGCCAATCATGCGCTCCGGTGCACATCCGAGAATTTCACCCGCCTTGGTATTGGCCATCACAATCGTGCCTTGAGCGTCGAGAATAATCAGCATGGTGGCGATTTTGTCGAGATACTCCCGATTGAGAGCGTGTTCAGTTGCGAGCATGCGCTCTTGTTCCTCAAGCTGTTCTATATTCTTTTGCATTTGCCTAAAGACAGGAGCGATCAAGTAGTGTTGTAACACAATTAGTGATAGGGCGATCATAAATGCCGCAGTGAGTGCAACGAAGGCCAGTTTCATATAATGGGCATTCAGGGTCGCGATGCTTAGATTGCCAATTAAGGTCAATTCAGGGTAGAGTGGATTTGAGACACGGGTAGCATAAGCAATCACACGCTCTGGCACACCGATACAACTGACATTGCCATAAAAACTCTGATCAGGCGTGCGTAAAGCTTGATCAAAGAGTGCTCTGTTCACTGACGTCTCGACGACGTGTTCGCGCATTCTGCAGTTGTTGAAATGATGAAAAAGGATATAAGAGTTACTGCCCGTTCTATAAAACAAGGTGTGATCAATGCGCGATTTTTTTTCTATTTTGTGCAGTGCCTGATCAAATTGATCGACTAATTGACGAAGCGCATTTTCTGGGGAGAGGCCAAGTTTTTTGGCGTTTTGTTGGTCAAAAGCGATGATCGATTCGAGCATCCGTGCATCTTGTTCGATCTGAGCTTCTACCCAGTGGATATTGGCTTCTATTTTGGCTGAGTAGGCTTCATAAAGCAGCAATACCGCAAAAGCAATGATTGATGAAACTGTAGTGACAATCATAGCAACGTAGCGTTTTTTTTCCAGATTCACGTAAAACTCCGGTCTCTTCAACAAGCATTTACAAGCATATGATGATTACCTGATTGTATCACAAGCTTTATTTAGTTGATGTAGCTGTTTGTTTGCTTTCAAGCTTTTTATGACTATAATGCAACATATTTTTGTAAAGAAAGACTGATGAGACGACATACATTTTTGATATTGTGTTTGGGGCTTTCGCTCTGGTATTCGGTACTTGGTGCCCAAGAAGAGTATCACCGAAAAATTGTCGTTGGGAGCTACCTTACTCAGATAGATGCGCAAGGCGCACTCGATACACTAAGTGCGCATCTACAAGAACGTCCTGAAGTTGCAAAATTGCAAGAGGAGCACGGATTTGAATTTGTCGCGCGTCCTTCTGGGGCTTATTTTATTGTCTCTGTAGAACCCTTTAGGAGCAGGGAGGTTCTACAGGCGGTACTCGATGCGCTCAGGGTGAAGCATCCGGATGTCTTTGTCAATAGACTGGAGCCGCCGACGAAAGTTTCAAGTGTTTCAAGTGTTTCAAGTGTTTCAAGTGTTTCAAGTGTTTCAAGTGTTTCAAGTGTTTCAAGTGTTTCAAGTGTTTCAAGTGCGGTCTCTTCGGAACAGCTTCCGACCATACGCGAGGTGATGGAGCATGACCGATCATCGGCCGGTGCGATCCCTACGCCGATACCTTCGATTGATGAGGAGGCTGTAGCAATAGAGGGTAATTCACTGCTATGGATAGCACTTTTTGTGATGACCTTGATATTGCTTGTAGCGACAGGGGTGATGCTCTTTATGGAGCGGAAGCTTCAGGCTAAAATGGCCAATCGCATTAAACATCAAGCAGAAGAGATCGCCGTACATCAAAACAATACGATTCAAAAAGATCTCTTTATGGCCAAGATCAGCCATGAACTGCGCACCCCGATGAATGCCATCATCGGGTTGAGTCACGTTGTGCTACAGAGCGACATTGAAGAGGTGCACCGACAAAATATTGTCAAAATCAAACAATCAGGCGAGCTATTGCTTGAAATCATCAATGATTTGCTTGATCTCTCACGGCTTGATGCGGGCGAACTTAAAATTGAAAAGATCGACTTCAATATCAATGAAGTGCTTGACCATGTTGCCAATATGGTCTCTATCAAGGCCAAAAATAAAGGACTCGAACTTATTTTTGATGTTGATAAAGGGGTGCCTTCGCACCTTTTGGGCGATCCTTTGCGGCTGGGCCAGATTTTGATCAATCTCTTGGGCAACGCTGTCAAATTTACCAATCAGGGTGAAATTGAGCTGAATATTAGAAGCATAGCTCAAGAAGAGGAGCGCATGATACTCGAATGCAGCGTGAGCGATTCGGGAATCGGTATGACTTCAGAGCAATTAAGCCGCCTGTTTAAGTCGTTTGGTCAGGCCGATGACTCAATCAGCCGCATCTATGGGGGGTCTGGTTTGGGGCTTTCTATCTCCAAACAATTGATCGAAATGATGGGTGGACAAATTCGGGTTGAGAGCCATTTTGGGCGCGGCACCCGCTTTATTTTTACGATAGCGGTTGAATTGCGCGATGCGGGTAACAAGCGCCATTATCGTCTGCCTTCGAAGAGCCTGATGGGCAAACGCGCACTCGTGATCGACACCAACACCAAATCGATCAGCGCCTTAAGCAAGATGTTGCAATATTTTCATTATGACGTCCACACAATGCCGATGCTCGAAGAGGCTGAATCACTACTAGACGAAGTACCGTTTGATATTCTGTTTATTGATGAGCAGAAGCTTTCAAAGTTTGCCGTCAATCGATTGGGTAGACTCAAGAAAAGTCGGCTGATCAAGATTGTTCTGATTGAGAGTCTCTACAATCAAAACAGCAATGTCCACCATGGCAACCAAGAGATCGATCGTTATCTGCTTAAGCCCTTCAATCCCCAAAGTATTTTCAATATCATTTTGGAGCTTTACGGCGAACGGCAATCGTTACTAAACGAACCCAAAAAAGTTAGCCGCGCGGATCTAAAAACGCTTGCGGGTAAGCAGATTTTGATCGCAGAAGACAATGAGATCAATCAAAAAGTGCTCAGTGGTCTACTTGAGGGCAGCGGTATCGTGCTGGTAATGGCTGAAAATGGTAAAGAGGCTACTGAAAAGCTGCATAAAAATCCGCATTTTAATTTGATATTAATGGATCTTAGCATGCCGGTGATGGATGGGTATGAAGCTACAAAGATGATTCGTGAATATCGTGAGTATGATGAAATACCCATTGTTGCACTAACTGCCAACGCGATGAAAGATGAGATCAGTTATGCAATGAGTTGCGGGATGCAAGGATATATCGGCAAGCCGCTTAACGTCGAATTTTTTTACACCAAACTACTCGAATTACTTGGCGATCGAAAAGAAGATACTGCAGCTCAGCGTGAAAGGGAGCGTACGGCCGTACCTCTGATTCGAGAAGAGAGTACAAGCTCTGAAAAAGCGCTGATTGCAGAGGACGGTATTGAGCGCTGTGGCGGTGATGAAGAGCTGTACAAGGCGCTTTTGCAGGATTTTCAAGAGATGTACAACGATTCGGTATCGGTTCTTGAAAATATACATGTTGAAAAACGCTTTGAAGACGGCAAGAAGTTTGCCCACGACATAAAGGGTGTATCGGCCAATATCGGCGCCTACCGACTCTCTGAGGCTTCTTTGGCCTTAGAAGAGGCATTCGCACGCAAAATACAGAGTAACTATGCGATTTTGGTTAAAAACTACCAAGAGCAACTCAAGCGTGTGATGAAGGATATCGCAGATTACATGTAAACTGGAACGCCGATTGCGTTGCCAAGTTTAAAGCTCGCTTTGCCTACAATAAGCATGATTTTTTCATGCAGGAAGCCAAAGTGCGCATCGATAAGTTTCTTAATGCTGTCAATCTGACCAAGCGTCGCTCCGTCGCGCAAGATATGCTCCAAAGCGGAGTCGTCATGATCAACGGTATCGTCGTCAAACCCAGCAAAAATGTCGCGGTCGGCGATGTTATCTCCCTCGTCTTTCTTGAAAGCACAAAGCGCTACCACGTTCTCTTGATTCCGCAAACCAAATCAACCCCAAAAACCCTTCAACACGACTACATAGAGGAGATCGCATGACATTTATGCAAGCCCACGCGCAGTTTGAAGCCCTCTTCAACCACCAGATGGATGAAGCGCAGATGCGCGATTTTTTGATCCAAAACCGCCCCGATGCCGACACCTCAACCGAGTTCATTGCAGCGGCGGCGAGCGGAATGCGCGCTCATGCCATACGCTTACATGTAAGGGCTGATCTGCAAGAACGCCTCATTGATGTGGTGGGGACGGGCGGCGATAAGAGCGGAAGCTTTAATATCTCTTCAACCAGCGCTATTTTGCTAAGTGCATGTGGCGCTTATGTCGCCAAACACGGCAG
>DZBC01000116.1 GCA_022729835.1 Sulfuricurvum sp.
GTGACGCGGTGAATCTCCCGGCCGTAAGACGCTGCAGGAGGCTGACGGAACGAGCCAGTAGACCCAAACGGGAACCAAAACCGAAGCCGTCCATAAAAGCTTCTGCATTCGGACTGCTATGCAAGGGAAAGGGGAGTCCTTGCCGTGTGCTCTTCATATAAAAAACCAATCTTTTCTCCTTCACAATGTCCCCGTTAGAAACAAGAAAAAATCTTTTAAAATACGGTGACAAAAATACGGTGACATAATACTTATTTTTTATCTTTACAAAGAGTCTCTATTTGCATAGACAAAAGCCTTACATGTAAGAAATACCAGATATTTCACAGCATAGGGTATGTGAATAAGCAAAAACTATTTATTCGGATTCGAGCTATTTATAATGGTTGGTAAAAGTGATACAAAGCGTCCCTATCAGAATTATAAAACGGCTTACATGTAAAAAATACCAGCAATCTATATCACCCAAAAATCTCACTGTGCGTTCCGATTCTGGCAAGTATTATCTCGCTGCCGACCGCTCTATACACAAGCAACATATCGCCGCCCAAATGGCACTCTTTAAAGTCACTCCAATTGCCTTTTAATGCATGGTCTTTTGACTCGGGCGGGAGTTGCTTATCCTCTTTGAGTAGCGCAACAAAGCAGGCACACAAAGTCTTTTAAAAATGCTTTGTGTCTTTTGATTTTAGCCACGCTTTAGTTCATCCATTGAAAAATCATCGACATTTTTGCTGTCTCTAATCTCTTGAAAGATGGTTTGGCTTTTTTCATTGGGTATCTCTATGTCAAAAGGGATGCCCCGTCGTAATCTCACTTGATTCAAAAATAGATTAACCGCCTCACCTAGTGTCAGCCCAAGCGTTGCAAAAATCTCCTGAGCCTCTTGCTTGACTACGGGGTCAAGTTTCATGCTGGTAGTTTGTCTCACGGCGATACTCCAAAGTTAAATAATACAATCGTATTATATACTTTTTGCTCAACAAAGGTGAATGCAAAAATACAGTGACATAATACTTATTTTTATCTTTACAAAGAGTCTCTATTTGCATAGACAAAAGCCTTACATGTAAGAAATAGTAGATATTTCACAGCGTGTGGTAGAGAATAAGAAAAAACTATTTATTCGTGAATACGGTGACAAAATACCTATTTATTTAATTTCAGCCAATTTGTTTAACGAAAATAGATGTTAGCTCTTAACGATTTATAAATCCGGGCGCGACACACAAAGTGCAGGACTGAAGACCGCTCCCGATACTGTGATGCATTTACACACAAGGGCTGATGAGCGAATATAATGAAGTGTTTGACATATCATGATAATAGCATTACAATAGCATTATGAAATCGTTAAAATTTGAATGGGATCAAACCAAGGCCGCATCGAATGTCAAAAAGCATGGCATATCATTCGATGAAGCCAAGACGGTTTTTGATGATGAGATGGCTCGTTTGATACCTGATCCGGATCATTCACAAGAGGAAGAGCGGTTTATCCTGCTTGGAATGAGCTACACCTTAAAAATTTTAACGGTAGTTCATTGTTATCGAGACAGCGAAGGCGTGATACGCATTATCTCCGCAAGAGCTTCGAGTAAAAATGAAGAACGCCAATACAAGGAGTTTTTACCATGAGAGAAGAGTACGATTTTTCACAGTCTGTTCAAAATCCTTATGCCAAAAAGTTAAAGAAACAAATTTCGTTAAATGTGGATGTAGATACGATTGACTACTTCAAAGCGCTGGCGGCAAAAATGGGCTTGCCGTATCAAACGCTGATCAACGCTTATTTGACCGATTGTGCCCAAAGGCACGTAGAACCGCAGTTGAAATGGACAAGTTGAAAAACAGGCTGCTGTGTACAAAAGCCTTACATGTAAAGTATGCTAAGATTGCTCACTTTTTCAAAAGGAGTCCTTATGAAAACCGTACAACTGGATATTCAAGACGATAAACTCGAAACTTTTTTGATGATCGTGCACAGTCTAAAAGATGATATTGTGCAAAATATACGCATGCAAGACGCCATACTCGATGTTGAGTCAATACGAAAAAACAGTGCCGAATACCATGAAATAGAAGAGATAAAATCACAAAATAATCCAAAGCATTCACTCTCAGATGCAAAAGCGGCTTTGGGTCTTTGATGCAAGTCATTTTAGACGACAAAGCCCTAAAAGACCTCTCAAAGCTAGATAAAACCACTGCAAAAAATATCTTCTCAAAAATAGAAAAACTCGAATATTTTCCGCAAGGTACAAATATCAAAAAACTTACGAATTTCATTCCACCCTATAGACTCAGAGTCGGTGATTTTAGAGTTTTATTTGATGTGGAAGATAATAATTTAACCGTTTATAGAGTAAAATACAGAAAAGATTCTTATCAATAAGGGACTATCCCGACCGCAACGCATAAAAGGCTTACATGTAAGCATGAAAATACAGTGACATAATACCTATTTACACAACTCCCAAGCGCATCAAAAAGCTTACATGTAACGATATGTGAACTCAAAACCATCGATACGCTGGTGTATAGGCTTTATGGGCTCAGCGAGGAAGAGCGAGCGCTTATCCAAAAATCGCTCTAACCGTGAGTAGCGCCAAGCTTTTCAGCTAAAAACATCTTCATAATTGCCTGTCTGGCTACGCCTATGCGTTTTGCCTCTCTGTCAAGCTGCTCTATCATCCAAATCGGCAAATCAAGATTAACCCGCTTTTGCTCCAGATTGGGACGTTTGGCTGATGATAAATCAAGATATTGCGTGATATCTTCTCCGTCGTCAAATCGTTGTTCAAACTCTGTATTATCGATCATAAATAGCCTCCTCTTCTTTTCGAGATCGTCTCACCGAAATGATTCTGATCTGATTATCTCTATAGGTGATGATCGCACTATAGCACTTTGAATTGATGACGCCGATGCAGATATAGCGCTTTTCAGGTTCGCTTTGTACCATAATTTCAATCAGCCGCTCATCGTCCCACAGTAGCTTCGCTGCTTCAAAGTCATCATTTCAAAACGGTGATTAGAATAGCCTATCGCTAAGAGGTGTATGAGCATCCGTCTCAGTGGAATCGATCCCTTATGGTGTCACCCCAAAAGAGAGTGCAACCACGACCACCACGTCAGCGCGATATAACAGTGCCGATACCCTCGCTGGTGAAGACCTCCAGCAGCACGGAGTGATCGATCCGCCCGTCGATGATGTGCGCCTGATCTACGCCGCACTCGATTGCCTCTAGGCAGGCGTCCACTTTGGGGATCATGCCGCCGCTAATGGTGCCATCCTCTTTGAGCGCTTCGATCTGTGCGCGTGTTAGTGTGGAGATGCAGTTACCCTCACGGTCTAGCACCCCTTTGGTGTCGGTCATAAAGATGATCTTTTTGGCACCCAAAGCCCCAGCGATGCGGCTGGCGGCCAGATCGGCGTTGATGTTGTAGCTCACCTTACTGTCATCCGCGTCTCCGGCGATGGGGGCGATGACGGGGATAAACTTCTCATCCATCAAGTTGGTGATGACACTGGGGTCGATCTGCGTGATGTTGCCGACCCAACCGTACTTCTCAAAATCGATCGGCTTGGCCTTGATAAAGCCCGCATCCTTGCCACTCACCCCGATCGCCTTGGCGCCGTGGTGGTTGAGCATGGCGGTGATCTCTTTGTTGATCGAACCGCTCAGCACCATCTCGACGATCTCCATCGAGGCTTCGTCGGTGTAGCGTAGACCGTCGATGAACTTGGTAGGGATGGAGAGCTTCTCAAGCAGTTCACTGATGCGGTTACCGCCGCCGTGCACCACGACAGGACGTATACCCACCAAATACATCAACAGTACATCTTGCGCCACGCGCTCTTTGAGCGCCGCGTTGGACTGGGCGGAGCCGCCGTATTTGATGACAAAAATTTCGTTGGAAAACTTCTTGATATAGGGAAGCGCGTCGAGTAGGGTCTGAACCTTGTGAATTTTGGCTTGCATCTTGGACTCTTTACATGTAAGAAATTGGTGGTGATTATACCTTGTCGCTTCTGCTTTTTCGGTACGCTTCCACCGCCTCAAAGAGCTCAGGCGCCACCTCCAGCGAGAGATCAAGCAGGCTCAGACTCAGGCCAAAATCGGCGATTTTGACGTAGTCTTTGTAGGTCACAAGCAGGCTTTGCGCCCCGCTTTGATGCAAGATCGCCTCAAGTTCGGTGCGGGTGAAATAGTGATGATCGGGAAAATAGTGCTTGGCGCAGACTTCAGGCAAAAAGGCATCAAGCCGCTCAGGTCTGGCGATAGCGGTGACAAGCACCATAGAGGAGCGTGCATCCCGCAGGTGCGTGCGGCGCATAAAACCCTCATTCTCCCTTACATGTAAGGCCTCTTTGCCGCTCCAGTGGCGTTCGCGGTAGGGGCCTGAAGGGAGGCAAAAGCTATTGGGTGTCTCTACGTCGATAAGAATGTCGAGCTTTTCGATACCGTGTTTGGAGTAGCCGTCATCCAAAAAAACGATCCCACAACCCAGCTCAATCGCTGCTTCGATCCCTCTAAGGCGATCTTCGCTCACGATCACCACCGCGTGGGGCACCTTGTGCGCATAGACCATCGCCTCATCACCTGAGGTGTGGACATCGCAAAGTGTACGCACTCCGTCATGCACCACAAAAAGCCCGCGCGATTGCCGCCCATACCCGCGCAACACAATGGCCGGACGCGCATACACCTGTGCGAGTGCGCTCACCAAAGGCGTCTTGCCGCTACCACCAACGGTGAGGTTACCGATGCTAACGACGGGCACGCCAAGCGCTCTAGGGCGACTACGCAAAAAGCGCACATAAAGTACACCGCAATAGAGCGCCGAGAGCGGCAACAGCAACCAAGAAAGCAGCCGCTGCACGAACGTAGGAGCATAAAAATATCGCTCGATCCACGCGACCAATCAGACCCTTGTTTTGCTCACGGCGATGATCACTTCGGCGACATAATCGATCTCTTTGTCGCTCATGCCGTAGAAGTTGGGGATGGAGAGCACCTGCTGAAAGTTACGTAGTGCGATGGGAAAGTCGTTGACACGCAAGTTGTATTTGCTTTTGTAGTAGCTCAGCAGATGCAGCGGGATGTAGTGCAGCCCCGTTTCGATGCCGCGCTCGTCGAGTTCGCGCGCAAACGAGTCGCGGTTCTTGTCGATCTTGACGACGTAAAGCGAGCAGGCATGATCTTTGTGCAGATTCGGCAGCATGACGTGGCTGATCCCTTCGAGCTTGCGGTTGTACGTAGCCGCGATCTCTTTTTGACGCGCCACAATCGTGTCGTGTTTTCTGAGCTTCTCAAGGATGTAAGCCGCATCGAGCGGGCTGATGGTGTATTTGCTACCGATATCAACAATGTCATAAATGTAGCCAAGCGCATCGGCATCGACCACCATTGCGTGGTTACGCAGCAGCGTAGCACGCTCCATGATCTCTTCATCGTCTGTGACCATCATACCGCCGTTGCTGTAGCTGTATTTGAGGTGTGGCGCAAAGCTAAAGCACGTGATATCCGCCCCCGTCGCACCGATCTTTTTACCTTTGTAGGTTGCGCCCAGCGCGTCAGTGGCGTCTTCGATAATCTTGACATCGTAGATACGGGCGATGGTGTAAAGCCGATCCAGATTAGTGGTCTGCCCCGCGATATGGCTTACGATCACCGCTTTGAGTTTTTTAGATTTGTTGTCGGCGAGGTAGTTTTCGAGCTTGTCTAGATCGATGGTGTAGGTTTGATCCTCCACATCAATAAAAATCGGCTCCGCGTCGAAGTGGCGCACCACCTCGGGCACCGAAGGAAAGGCGTTGACAGAGCAGAGCACCTTATCGCCACGCTTGAGATCAATCGCCAACATCGCCAGATGCAGCGCACTGGTACCGTGTGAAGCTGAAAGCGCGTATTTCGCGCCGGTGTATGTCTCAAACGCAGCTTCTAGATCCTCTACGATCGCTCTTGCGTTGCCATCAAGCACCTGCTCGATACGGTGACGCTCCTCTTTACCTACTGACTCCCGATAAAACGGCACTTGCATTCTGCGCTCCTTATTCATAGTGTTATGTCCCTTGGATAGTTAAAATCAAAATTAATTGTTCTTGAGGTAAGTTTGGCGATCAGCGGCATACGACGTTTGAACTGGTTACGGTAGATCCGCTCGATGATCATATCGACCATCGCCGCATCAAACCCTTCCGCAAGCAGTTCATCGCGCCCATAGCGCTCCTCGACATAGCGTCTAAGCACCGCATCAAGCTGTGCGTAGCTGTAGCCGAGCTCCGCCTCATCACTCTGCCCTTCCCACAGATCGGCGGAGGGCGGCTTGTCGATGATACATGAGGGTACTTCCAAATACCGTGCCAACTCGAAAATCTCGCTTTTGTAGAGATCGCCGATGGGGTTTAGTGCACTGGCAAGATCACCAAAAAGCGTACCGTAACCCAACATCAGCTCGCTTTTGTTGCTCGTACCCAGCACCAGAGCCGACGCTTTGGCAGAGAGATCAAAGAGCGTCGCCATGCGCAGCCGCGCCGAGAGATTGCCCGTGCGCAGCGGCGTCATAGACTCACGCGCTTCATAAGCACGCAACATCGGCTCGATGCTACACA
>DZBC01000117.1:0-2932 GCA_022729835.1 Sulfuricurvum sp.
CCGCCGATGGCGATGCTTGCGGGCATCTTACGCCCCGCTTTTTGGTACTGATCGAAAAAGTGCGACGAATCTTTGTGAATCTGCCAGTGCATCCCCAAGGTCTGCGCATCGTACTTTTGAAGCCTATACATGCCGAGGTTTTGCAGCGCTCCGTCAAGGCTCTGGGTATAGACTTGCCCCATGGTGATAAACGGCCCGCCGTCTTGCTCCCAGGTGGTAAGAATGGGCAGCCGATCCAGCGACGCTTCGCGCCCCAGAAATTGGCGCGCCTGACACGCGCCTTCGCCCTTGAGGCGTTTGGGCGGCACGCTCGCAAGCCCCAGCATCTTGCCAGCAAACGAGAGCTTGTTCAAAATCCCCTCGGGCGGCTTCAGGTGCAGCAGCTCCCTGATCTGCGCAGCCAGCTCGTCGGGGTGGCGGCCAAAAAGCCACTGCGTGATCTCAAACGAGGCAAACATATTCATCACCATCGGCATCTCAAACTCAATGCCGCGCGCTCTGTCGATGGGGCGCGTAAAGAGCAGCACCTTCGAGTCGCTGCGCTTGACCTCTACATAGGCCACATGGGGAATCTCCAGATAGACATCCAGCGGCTCGTCGATGACGCGCAGCCACCCCTTGGACTTCAGCGCTTCGAGGGTATGGGAGAGATCGCTCATAAGACTCCTTACATGTAAGAAAAATGGGGGTTATTGTAGCATGAGTGCGGTAGGGTCGTAGGGGCAGGGTGTCGGTTCATTGGTATACATTCTTTCTATGACCGACCTTATAGCACCCAAAATTGTCATGCCTCACACCCTCTTTACGCCATAAAAGTGTTACTAAAAAGTCCTTTTTCGTTAAAATAACCCATCTTTTCCCAAGGGCTCTCTTTGTTTCACTCCAAAACCCTTCAAGCCGCCCTCAAAAATCAAGACGATGCGCTGCTACGCCGCCGCTATGAAGCCTTCAAAGCCTACGGTGCCAAAACCGACGCGATTAGAACGCTCAAAGAGGAGCAGTACCAAGACGGCTTTTTGCGCGATCTCTTCGTCGCTGCGCTGGGCTACACTCTAGCACCCGATAGCGGCTACAACCTCTCGCGTGAGGAAAAAAACGAAACCGATGCCCAAAAAGCCGACGGTGCCATCACCCTAGAGGGCAAAATCGTCGCGCTGATCGAGCTCAAAGATACATTCACCCGTGATCTGGATCGCGCCAAAATGCGCGGCGGAAAAAGCCCGATCGAGCAGCTTTTTGGCTATCTGAGCGCCCACACGCACGCGCATTACGGCATCGTGAGCAACTTTGAAACCTTGCGTTTTTACATCGATAAAAAGACGGAGTTTGCGGAGTTCAATCTATTTACGGCGGATTTTGAGGAATTTAAGCGGCTGCATCTGCTGCTCTCACATGAGAGCCTTACATGTAACCTTCCCCTTGAGCTCAAAAAGCAGAGCGCCGAGGCCGAAGCACAGGTCACCAAGGCGCTCTATCGTGACTACGCGCAGTTTCGCCGTGCGCTTTTTGACGACATCCTTACATGTAACCCCTCTGTTGCGCCAAAAACCCTGCTGCGCCTCACCCAAAAGCTCTGCGACCGCATCGTCTTTATCCTCTTTGCCGAGGACACCGCGCTGCTGCGCAAAAACACCATCCGCGAAATTCGTGAGCGCCACTTGGGCGATATTCACGGTTTTGGCATGTATGACTACTACAAAATCTATTTCGCCGCTATTGATGAAGGGCACGAAAAGCTCGCCATACCGCGCTACAACGGCGGGCTTTTTGCGCGTGACCCGCTGCTCGATAGCCTCATCATCAGCGACGCCCAGCTCGATATACCCTCGCAGAAGCTCAGCGATTACGACTTCGCTTCGGATGTCTCGATCAACATTTTGGGCCATATTTTTGAGCAATCACTCAGCGATCTTGAGGAGATGGAGCGAAGTTTTGAGACGGACGCTTTAGTGCCGCCTCTGATTGGCAAACGCAAAAAAGAGGGGGTCTTTTATACGCCAGAGTACATCACCCGCTACATCGTCGAAAACACATTAGGCAGCCTTTGCGAGCAAAAAAAGTCTGCCCTTTCTCTAGCAACCCCGCTCTCGCCCGCAAACCCCAAAAAACTCACCAAACCCGAACAACAGCACCGACAAAACCTCCTTGACTACCGCGAATGGCTCATGGAGCTCAAAATCTGCGATCCCGCGTGCGGCAGCGGCGCGTTTCTCAACCAAGCGCTGGAGTTTTTGATCCGCGAACACACGCAAGTGCGCGACGCTCTGCTACCCTACCAAGACCTCACGCTGGGCTACGAGATAGAGACCGCCATTTTGGAGCACAACCTCTACGGCGTGGACATCAACGAAGACGCTTGCGAGATTGCGCGCCTAAGCCTGTGGCTGCGCACCGCGCGCCGTGGGCGCACATTGACCGACCTTAGCGGCAAAATCAAAAGCGGTAACTCGCTCATCGACGACCCAAGCGTCGATGGGAGCGCCTTTGACTGGGAGGCGGAGTTTCCCGAGGTATTTCAAAACGGCGGCTTCGACGTCATCATCGGCAACCCGCCTTATGTGCGCCAAGAACTTTTACATGTAAGCCACAAAGAGCACTTCAAAACCCGCTACGCCACCTACAGCGGCGCGGCAGATTTGTATGTGTTTTTTGTGGAGCGCGGCTACAATCTGCTACGCGATGGCGGAGCGTTCAGCTACATCTTCCCCAACAAATGGATGCGCGCCTCATACGGCGAAGCGCTGCGTGCATGGCTAGCAGATAAACAGATCGAAGAGATCATCGACTTTGGCGATTTGCGGGTTTTTGAAGAGGCCACCACCTACCCGCTTATCCTCACCCTCTCCAAAACCGCACCCACGGGAACCTTTCGCAGCCTGCAACTGCACACGCTGGAGTTTACCGACCTGCGCGAATACGTGAATGCGCACCA
>DZBC01000117.1:3032-6605 GCA_022729835.1 Sulfuricurvum sp.
CTTACATGTAAAGCAACTCCAAGAGCTAAAAACCGATTTCACCGACTACTGCATCCATGCACTGGGCATCAAAAAGCTCACCCAAAAACTTCAAAACCCCGACACCCAAACCCTAGAAGAACTCCTCGCAGAACTCAAAAAACAAAAAGCCGACACCAAAGACATCAGCGTCCTCAAATCGGTCAAAACCTTACATGTAAACATGATTGAACTCAAAACCAAAATCGAACAAATCGACAAAACCATCGATACGCTGGTGTATGGGCTTTATGGGTTGAGTGAGGAAGAGATTAAACTAATCGAAGGTGCATGATAATGGACACTATGGAAATAGACATATCACTCGGTCGTGAATGGTCAATCCTGCGAAAAGGTGCAAAGACGGGCTTATGTGGCTGCTACACCGCAAAGAGAAATACGGTATATAACTTCTACGCACAGAGACGATACGAAAATCAATGATAAAAGGAGAGATCATGCAAAGTCTTAAAGGCTATACGTCACAGGAAGCATGGAGCGCCGATCAGGAAGCGCTGTTCGTTTTTGAAGAGAATACGCGACACTACATCGGCTCAATGTGGGAACCGTTTGGCG
Organism: Sulfuricurvum sp.; assembly: GCA_022729835.1. Lineage (GTDB taxonomy): Bacteria > Campylobacterota > Campylobacteria > Campylobacterales > Sulfurimonadaceae > JAFGUB01. Next base: position 3,627 of record DZBC01000117.1, read on the forward strand.
ATGTGGCTGACTACCTCAAAAGTCTTTACAACGTTTTGCCGGATTCGGTTGTCACGCAGTCGTATGAAGAGATCACGTCACTCAAGCCGCCGCACATGTGCACTTTAAAATTCCCGCAGTGCACTTCACTGACCTACCCCGGTCATCAGGGAGATATGATCGTGCTGATTCGCATTGAAGCGGAGGGCAACCGTTTTGCTTCGATGTTCCCCTATAAGCGATTGAGCCGCACGTTCGAGGGAAGTATCGAACGCGTTTCTGTTTGGGAAAGCGGCGTCGAAGGCGAAGTGTCCATTTCTGCACACGGATTTTCCCTAACTTTTTTCAACACACATTTCATGACCGACAAGAACTTCTTTGTCTCATCGGGACAATACGGCTTCGGGCTGCTTGGCGTCGCTTATCGCGTAGGTTATCCCGCACAGAACGAATTAACCGTGATGATGAAAAAAGAGATTTTGCGCGCCATCGACGAAGAGGTCAAAGCCGATGCCGAAAAGACGTTTTCTCTCAAAGGGATGAAAACGTTCTTAAATATTGATCAGGTAGAACGATTCGATTATAGCTTTCGCGGAACGATTCTATCGATCAGACAAGAAGTCATGCTCGATCAACAGGTATTTGTCGTCATGATTGACGCACTGTGCGATCTTGACGAAAAAATATTTGAACTGCCGCTTATCATCACACCCCTTGCCTGGCAAGAGTCCGAACCGCCCAAAGTCGGAGATGAAATCGACGGCAATCTATGGCTACAAGGGCGTTTGGTACATGTGTTTTGAAATGTTTATCTATTGTATATGTGCAAGTTTCGAGAACGGTAGGCTTCATGCGCTCAATTGACGTTTATCAGAGGGTAGAGAAAGGTACGGAGGTGCTCAAATCATGGAAACTATGGTAATCAGAGTGCTGAAAAATGCGGACTGGCTGATCACCAGAAAAAGCCTGGAAGAGTCGAGAACAGAAGGAAAGAGCTACACGGTAGCAGGGTTCGGGGTGTCAAGAATCTACTCAGGAAAGATCGCGAAGATAGCAGACGAAGTGATAGATGCCGAGCGAATCAAAAAAGCTGCAGAGTTCGCACCATTCGGCGAAGAGGTTCATTTCGAGATCGTCATAGATCGTGAACCAATGAAGGATGAAGCCTTCACCGGCACCATCATCGACGGACTACTATGGCTGCTGAACCGAAAAGAGGAGTACGGCCTATAATCTCAGGCACCATTTCTGCAAAAATACAGCGACATAATACTTGTTTTTTATTTTTACAAAGAGTCCTTACCAAAATAGACAAAAGCCTTATGGGTGGGTATCTACAGAAAACCGCTTTGCAACACCACTGCTACAGGACATTGCACGCCTCAAGCGGCATGAAAACGAGATCGAAATAGCACTTCGAAAACGTGAAAACGTCATGTTGGATGATCTGTTTTATCTTGCAAGCGGCGGCAAGATAGGCCTTGAGACAAGACCAGACCTCACTGCAGCCCTCAAAGGAGAAAGGTCTAGCGAAAGAGAGCTTTGCCGAAATTTGGGCACTCTACACATCTGACGAAGAAAGCTATACTGTTGCAAAGCAATATTTTCCAAAAACAGTGATGGAGTTTGAAAAACTGCTGACGGAAATATTTGGAGGTGAAAAATGATGCCTGCATACATCAGGGGGGCAAAAAAAGAATATCTGGATATGTTTGGACGTGGAGACGAAACGAAAAACGTAGCGATATTGATACATGATCAGACTGGTGCCGATACAGAGACGCTTTTCAGAAGAGCTATTGATCGCGGCACCCCGCTTAGTGATGATGAGATTATTGCTGATTTTCTAGATGGGAATCGTGATGTTTTTGACAATTTTATGAAATGGTACAAGAGAGTTTGAAATTTTTTAACGGTGCTTTAACGGCGTAAATGAAGGATAAGCGATGCAAGCAGGTGTATCAAACTGATGAAGATCTAAAAAAAGCGATGGAAGGGAAAACGAAGATTTTTAGAGACGGCTGGTCGGGAATTGAACCCGAGCCCAAGTGCTTACGCACTCCGCTCTACCGCTGAGACCTACTCAGCCGTCTCTTGATCAGATTATACCCAACAAACAAAGGATAAGCGATGCAAGAGACAGTAACAGTTGAAGGGTTGGATGAAAATATAGTGACAAAATATAGAAAATATAGTGACATAATACCTATTTATTAATTTCAGCCAATTTGTTTAACAAAAATAGATGTTAGCTCTTTACGACTTATAAATCCGGGCGCGACTGTCGGAAACGCTTAAAAATGTCACAAAAAAACGCTTAAATTGTCACAGCTTGAAACTTAGGCCAAAAGATTAGCAGTGCTTTCAAACCGCCGTACTAGGCGGTAGGCTGCATTGCTTTTGTGTTATAATTTCCACATCAACAGGTAGAAGTGCCAAAGCATTACGCGGTAGCCGGTAGGTATGACTCCTATGTATGCGGGTTCGAATCCCGCCCTACCTGTTGAGCGTGATTCTTTTGAAATCTCCACGTTGAAAATACAGTGACATAATACTTATTTTTTATCTTTACAAAGAGTCTCTATTGGGATAGACAAAAGCCTTACATGAAAATACGGAAATACGGTGACATAATACTTATTCAAAACACGGTGACATAATACTTATTCCGATAAAAGCAACAGACTACTTTCCTACGACCGAGGGCAAAAGATACGTTCCTCTCGCTCCCAATACCCCCCCCCTAACAACACTCCAGCTCACAGCGCCGCAGTGCCGCGATGCCCGCTTCGTGTTCGTTTTGCTCAAAAAACTCTTCAAGATAAAAGACATTGGAGCAGACCAGATACAAAAGCGCTTCAGAGCTGTCTTGCGTCGCGTCGCGGGTGTAGTAGGGTGGGGGAATGGTGGGGATGATCTTCTTCCAGTAGAGGTTGACATGCTCTAGTGCAAAAAACGCACCCATCCGGCCACCCGTGACGTTTTGATCCGGCCACCCAT
>DZBC01000118.1 GCA_022729835.1 Sulfuricurvum sp.
TAATCGTTGTGGTAACAGACCACGAAATGTTTTTTGAGCCGCGCAATCCGATACGGCATTTGACGCTCCTTTAACGTGCGATTAAAATCGCCTTTGTTCACTACATCGACCACGATTCCCAGAGCGATGGAAAAAACACCAAAACCAAAAATAATTAGAGTGATGGTAAAGAGTTGACCGCCTGCAGAAAATTCCCCCTCTTTCAGGGCGCCAAAACCAACAGTTGTAAAGGTATAGCCAGCCTGAAAGAGTGCATCCATCAAGGTATAGTCTTCGATGTATACGTAGCCTAGTGCGCCAAACATCATCAAAAGCTGAACCATAATAAGCGGAAGCCTGAAAGGTTTAAAAAAGCTGTAGATTTGTGGGAGAATCGAGGGGTCAGGCTTGGGAGTCTCCTCCCAGTTGAGCAATCGGCGAATCTTTTGCTGGAGATTCAACGTTTGCCTTTACATGTAACGGGTGTTAGCTGTTTTTTTTCAGCGTGCGAAGTTCAGAAGCAGCGATTTTTACTTTGGCCGTAGTGCCATCTTCCAGCGTAATGCGGATGACTCTAAGGTTTGGTAAAAAACGTCGTTTGGTTCTGTTTTTCGCATGGGAGACATTATTCCCGCTCATTGGGCCTTTGCCGCTTACCGCGCATCGTTTAGCCATCGTTGAGCTCCTTGCGTAAAATTTTAGTTGCGAATTATAGCGCCTAAAAACAAAATCGTATCTTAATCACGACGCAAAAATACTTTTGGCAAACAGCACTTGCTTTCAACGTCATTTTAACTCTCAAAAGCTAAGATATTCTTCAATTTTGACAACAAGCAGATGAGCCAACCGTGATCACACAAGCAGAAATCGCTTCATTTATCGAGCGCATCCCTCCAACGCCTGCCATCTTAAAAAACACTTTACGCTATGTTGAGCAGGGTGAATTGACCAAAGCCGCAAAAACCGCGGCACAGGACAAAGCGCTGAGCCTCTATTTGACCACACTGGTCAACAAGCCGATTTATGGCTTTCGCAACGAGATTCACGACCTCTCTCAAATTTTCGGTATTTTAGGCACTTCAGGAGCGCAGCAGGTGCTCTTCAACTACATGATGTCACTGCTCAGCCCCGCAAAATGGGAGCTTTTCAAACTCAACCAAACCCTCTTTTACGACCTCCAAGCCCAGCTCAGTACCCGATGGCAAAAAATCCTGCGCCATTTAGCAATTAATGACAAAGAGTGTGAAAGTGCCATCACCCTGTTGCCAGCCAGCATCATCGTCTGCGAAGCGCTTTTTAAAGCCCATCAAACCGACGTGGAACAGTTGCGCTCGGTCAAATTGCTAGATTACAACACAATCCTCTATCGCCTGAGCAAACTCGACCTGTTTGATATCTGTGAAACCATCGCCAAAACATGGGAGTTTTCCCCACAAATCGCACTAATCGTCCAGTGCGCCTCTGGTATTAAGCCCTCTGCTGATCCACAGATCAACCAGATGGGCCGCTGGATGCACTTACAACTCTTTCATACCCTTAGCCAAAGCGCATTTGTCGAAGCAAGACTCAATGACTTCATCGATTTCCAGGTGGAGTTCGTTGAGGAGATCTACGAGGAATTTAGCAATCTGATGGAGACTCCATGAGACCGACCGTCAAAGACCGTATCGCGGTATTTAATCCCCAGGGCTTTCTTGATGGAAACAACACCCCCGTTTTTCTGACCGTCGATGATATTCGTGCCACCGAGCAACTCAGCGTCGATATGGTGCTTGTATCGCTCAAAAAGGTGATCTTCTTCAATAAAAATGGCCTAGATGTCTTCGTTAAACTGCTGAACAATCTGCGCGCCAAAATGCGCGTCAGCATCGGTTTTTGTGACTACGATCACCAAAAATTTCAGGCAATAGTCAAATTTTACGAAAAAGACTTGAATTTTTCTTTGTTTAAAACCCAGAAAATAGCCTCTCTTTTTGCCTCAAATAATCAAGAAGAGACCCATACCGTTTTGATTTACAACGAAGACCCCTCACAGCGCTCCACCATGGCCATCGAGCTTTTCGACTTCGGACACAACCCCGTAATCGCACAATCCAAAAAAGAGTTTGAAGAGAAAAAGCAGCACCAAGAGGCTTACTACGCCGTAGTGGAGGATACCTTTTTGGGACTATTCGGCCAAAAGATTGCAACACGCGTCAGCGGAAACGCCATTATTTACACCATATCCAACTACCTTGACGCCACCATCGCCGACGTATTCAATCTCGACTATCACACCAATTCACTTAATGTCGGCTTCCGACTATTTGTATTCGACGCCTATAAAGTAGTCGCCATGAATATTCACGCACTCAATTTTTTCTCACGTCTCTCCTCTTCGGCAACAGAGTACAATGCCACCCTCTGCTTTGTCGGGCTCACCTTGGAGAAGACACCGCTTCAGTTCAAAGAGGATCTCGAAGACTCCGGCATCCTCTTTTTCGATCATATGGACGATATCCTCAAAAATAAAGAGCTGCTCGAAGAGCTTGGCGCCAGCAGCGCTGCTATGACCAAACACAAACGCGTCCTGACCAAAACACTAGTAGGTGAGCTACCACGCTTTATCGAAGCGACTGTCTCCACCATCGAAATGATGACCAGTGCCACCGCAAACAAAGAAGCGGCTAATATCCATCAACTCGATGTAGAGGATACCCAAGACAAAGTTGCCAGCTCTATAGGTTTTTATGGCGATATGGACGGCATGATCGTGTTGATTTTTCCCAAAGAAATTGCCCGCAAAACCTGTGAGCTACTCCTTGGTGAAGCAGAGCACGACATTGATGCCATCTTGGACGCACTCGCAGAGTTCGTCAACATCATCGGCGGACGCGTCAAATCTCTACTGAGTGAAAAGGGTGTTGCCCTCAGCATTACCCTCCCCCGAACCTACCTTAAGGTGGACGATCTGCTAGAAATGATGCAGAACAAAAAAGGGGTCCAAGTCGATCTAAACTTCGCAGGCGATAAATTTGTCTTCTTTTTAACGAGGTAACAGTCGGCGTTTGATAAAATCCTCAAAAAGAGAAAGGCGTTCTCGATGCTCGTAGCCCCCAGTGTACTCTCAGCCGATTTCGGTAACCTTGAACGTGATGTGAAAGCGATCTGCTTGGCAGGCTGTGATCTTGTGCATGTCGATGTTATGGACGGCCATTTCGTTCCCAACCTCACCATCGGGCCCGTCGTTGTCTCTGCCATCGCAAAAGCCGCCACCAAACCACTGGATATCCATCTAATGGTGCAAAACAACACCTTTTTTGTTGAGCTTTTCGCCCCGCTCAAGCCCGAATTCATCTCCTTTCACATCGAAGAGGAGAAGCATCCCCACCGCCTCATTCAGAAGATCCGCTCGCTCGGGATTCGCCCAGCTATCGTCTTAAACCCCCACACACCACCCGAAAGCATAGAGTTTCTACTCTCGGATCTAGATATGGTGCTGGTTATGAGCGTCAATCCAGGATTTGGTGGTCAAAGCTTTATCCCCAATGTCGTCGAGAAGATCAAACGTCTCAAGGCACTACGCGACCGCATCAATCCGGCGTGTCTTATCGAGATTGACGGAGGCGTCACCAATGCCAATATTGTGATGCTCCGAGATGCTGGCGTCGATATCTGTGTCGCAGGCAGCTATGTCTTCAAGCACACCAACTATCAAGAAGCGATTGACAGCTTGCGCGTATGAGGGTCAAAATCTGCGGTATTACCACTTATAAAGATGCTATTACTGCTATTGAAGCGGGTGCTGATGCTCTAGGGTTTGTCTTCTACCCCTCCTCGCCTCGCTACATCACCCCAGAAACAGCGCATGGCATCATCCGTAATCTCCCCCCGTTTGTTGAAAAAGTCGGGCTCTTCGTCAATGAAAATGCCAAATCGATCAACGATGCAGCTCAGCGCTCAGGGGTTACCCTTTTGCAGATCCATTTTGAAGCCAAAGAGTCACTTTATAGTGCGCTGGAGAAGCCCTATCTGCGTGTTATCCGTGCCCAATCCCCCTCCGATCTGCGCATTCATCAAGAGGAGTATCGCCTCATTGATGCCTACTGTGACGCTTATGGCGGTATGGGAAAAGCACTGAATCTTGAGTGGTTCGAGGGAATTGACTGCTCCAAAATCATCCTTGCCGGTGGGTTACGACCAGACAACGTCGGCCTTACATGTAACTATGGCTTTTATGGTGTCGATGTGAGCAGCGGCGTAGAGCATGCCAAAGGGGTCAAGTCTTTTGATAAAATGATTTCTTTTATCCGGGAAGCAAAAAAAACATGCTGATCGATCTAAAATTCTCCAAAATGCTGGCCAAAAAAGGGATGCCTCAAGCGCTCTTTGAACAGCACTTCACACCTTTACACCGTGAGCTTTTTTTAGCTCAGGGGGTCGATATCTCGCTCGACTCCGACCAACACTACCGCTACCGCACCGCGCACACCTCTCTTGATGAGGCCCTTTTTTGCGTTGTCGATATCGAAACCAACGGCTCCAAAAGTGACAAGCACCAAATTATCGAAATCGGTGCAGTCAAAGTACAAAACAAAACTGTAGTTGATCAATTCAGTTCGCTTGTATACTGCAATGATATCTCCGAACACATCACCGAGATCACAGGCATTGACACCAAAATGACCAAGGAAGCACCTGCCATGTGCGAGGTCATGCAGGCGTTCAGACTCTTTTTGGGGAGTTCCATTTTTGTCGCCCACGATGTCAAATTTGATTACGCCTTTATTTCTGCCATGATGCAAAAATGCGATCTCGAAGAGCTACTCAACCGCAAAATCTGCACCATTGATCTGGCTGAGCGCACTATCAGCGCTTATCGATACGGGCTCTCTTATCTCAACAACCAACTCGCCCTCTACAAAGAGGCAACCCATCATAGGGCCCTCTCAGATGCCATCACTGCCACCAAACTATTCAAGCATACCCTAGCATACATACCGCATGAAGTGCAAAATGTCGAAGAGTTGATCGCTTTTTCCAAAGAAGCCAAACGCCTCAAAAGACCCCTAATAGACCCGATGAAAAAAGAGGAAGAAGAGCATTAAAGGCGCTCTTCATAAGCACCCACACCAATCAAGCGTTCATAGCGCTTTCGCATGCGCTCTTCGGGTGTCATCGTGCGCAAGGTCTGCAAAGTAGAGAGAAAGTAGTTTTTGATGGCATCAGCAGCACCTACTTTGTCACGGTGTGCCCCGATCATCGGCTCATCGACGATATCATCAATCAGACCAAAGGCTTTGAGATCGGAGCTGGTAATTTTGAGTGCCTTGGTTGCTGCTTCAACTTTTGCCGGATCATTCCACAAAATAGCCGAACACCCTTCAGGCGAAATCACGCTAAAGACTGAATAGCGCATCATCGCCAGACGATCAGCCACACCGATCGCCAACGCCCCTCCGCTGCCCCCTTCACCAATAACTATTGAGACACTTGGGGTATTGAGGCGCGAAAGCTCCAAAAGATTGCGGGCGATCGCCTCGCTTTGATTACGCTCTTCTGCGCCCAAGCCTGGATACGCACCCGGAGTGTCGATCAACATCAGCAAAGGAAGAGAGAACTTTTCAGCCAATTGCGCAGCACGTAACGCTTTACGATAGCCTTCAGGACTTGGCATACCAAAGTTGCGCTTGAGCTTGTTTTTTGTGCCCCGGCCCTTCTGTTCGCCTATCACCACGACCCGCTCACCACCGATCTTTCCAAGATAGCAGACTATCGCTTGATCGTCGGCAAAATGGCGGTCTCCGTGGATTTCATACTTCTGCTCCATCATCATATTGATGTAATCAAGCGTGTAAGGCCGATCTTGATGGCGTGCGAGTTGTAGCTCTTGATAAGGAGAGAGATTTTTATAGGTTTTGGAAACCTCTTTTTCCAGCTCTTTATTTAAAATTTCGACGGCGTGTAGATCATGGCGAAGCTCAGCAGCAAGAATATCTTCTTGAATCTGCTGAATTTTTTTCTCAAAATCAAGATAGGTTGCCAATGCGCGGTACCTTGTTAGATTTTTTTGAAAATAACGACACCGTTGGTGCCGCCAAATCCAAAAGAGTTGCTCATCACGATATCGAGTTGCGCCTTGCGCGCCGTGTTGGGTACATAATCAAGATCGCAGTCGGCGTCAGGGGTGGTGTAGTTTATAGTAGGCGGAATGATGCCATCGCGCATCGCCATGATGCTAATCACCGCTTCGATGCCGCCAGCAGCGCCCAAACAGTGACCAATTTGCCCCTTAGTTGAGCTGACGGGAGGACAGTGCTCTTTACCACCAAAGGCGATTTTGAGCGCTGCCGTTTCGTTTTTGTCATTGGTAGGCGTACTGGTACCGTGTGCATTGATATAATTAATTTTGGGATGACCTGCCATTGCCAGAGCCGCCTTCATCGCACGCAGCGGCCCCTCCAGACTGGGTGAGGTAATATGGTTAGCGTCGCCGCTCTCACCAAAACCGATCAACTCTGCATAGATACGTGCGCCGCGCGCTTGCGCACCTTCGTAGGTCTCAAGCACCAAAGCCGCCGCACCTTCTCCCATGACAAAGCCGTCACGCTC
>DZBC01000119.1 GCA_022729835.1 Sulfuricurvum sp.
GCGGCGGGCGAGCGGGGCTCCAAGCGACGCATTCTCAACTATGCCCTTGTGTATGAGCCACATCCCGACAACATCACTCCGGCTGTGATGGGAGGATTTAATGTCTCAATGCTCGAGAAGAGTAAAGTCTTCTCTGAGAGTAAAAATTTGCCCGACTATCTCAAGGCAGTGGTCGTTATTCCTGATAAGCCAATTTCGACCGCCAAGTCACGCACTGCGCTGCCGCGCTCTTATTCCAAAGAGAATGCGATTTTCAATCTATCGCATACGGCGCTCACTGTTGCTGCATTTTACAGTGAAAACTGGGAGCTTTTACGCCTTTCGACACAGGATCGCTTTCACCAAAAGTTGCGAATGAAGATGCTGCCGGAGCTCTTCAATGTTCAAAAAGTTGCTTATGAGCACGGTGCTTTGATGAGTACACTCTCTGGTAGCGGTTCGACTTTTTTCAACATGACCTACGATCACGATGCCGAAAACCTCAAAGAGCAACTTGTCAGCGCCTTTCCTGAATTCGTCGTTAAGGTACTAAATTTCGATAATGGCGGCCTTGTTGTTGAGAAATAGGGTGGGTGCCTTCGCCCTAAATTCAAGAAAGTTTAGGCTATAATGGCACGAAAATTTCATAAGCCGCAGCGCATGTGTGTCGTCTGTCGTCAGCGGTCTGCACAAGAGAGCCTGTTGCGCCTACAGTGTCACGAGAGGCTCCTCACCCCTTACCAAAATCAAGGGCGAAGTTTTTATCTCTGCTTTACATGTATAGACACAAAGAGCTGTGCCAAAGTGTTGGCGAAGCAGTGTAAAAGCGGAGAGATCGAGGCGCTTATGAAGCAATTAAAGGAGTTCACCGTTGATGTCAGATAAAGTTAGGGTCCATGAGATAGCTAAAGAGCTTGGAATCTCTTCCAAGGAGGTCGTGGACAAAGCAGTTCTGATCGGAGTTTCGGCAAAGACCGCTTCAAGCACGGTATCGATGGAAGAGGCTGAGCGGATCATGAACTACATCATGAACGGCGCAGTAGAGTCGGCTTCAAGCAAGCAAGGCGTTAGAAAAGTCGTCACAGAAGAGCATATCGTCGAGAAATCCAAACCCACCATCTCTATACCGCAGGAGCAACCTGTCGTACTCACCACCCCCGAACCATTAGCGGCATCGATTTCGTCGATACCATCCCTTGTAGAAGAGATCGTGGAAGAGGAGGTTGCCGTACGTAAATCGGGCCTCAAAATCGTCAAGAAGAAGCGCCCCAAAGAAGAAGAGATCGCTGCCCAAAACCGAATCATCGAGCAAGAGAACAAAAAGCTCTCCAACTACGGCAAGCTGAGCGCTGAAGCCTTGCGCGAGATCGAAGAGAAAAAAGCACGCAAAAAAGCTCAGGCCTCTGCACCGGTGCAGAAAAAAGATCAGGGCATGGCGCTTGATATTTTCGGAGGCAGTTTGGCTGAAGTCTCCATGGACTATGAGGAAAACGAAGTCGTATTGATGGACTTGAGTGAAATGGACCGCAAAATTCAAGAAGAAGAGCCTGTCAAGCCAAAAGAGAAAAAGCCTATCGGCAGAAACTCCGGTAAAAAAACAGGTGGGGCTAAAAAGAGCCAGCAGGTCTCTCGCGGCAAGCGCCTCAAATATGCCAAAAATCGTCCTACTGATGAAGTGGTGACGCACGTAGAGATTCCCGAAGATATCCGGGTTTATGAGTTCGCAGAGAAGATGAATAAGCCGCTGGGTGAAGTGATCAAGGTGCTCTTTAATTTGGGCATGATGGTCACCAAAAACGACTTTTTGGGCAAAGACGAGATCGAGATTTTGGCAGAAGAATTTCAAGTTGAAGTTACCACCATCGATCCGAAAGACGCATTCAATTATGAAGAGAGTTACGAAGAAGATGCGCTTCTGGATGAACATCTTGAAGAGCGCCCACCGATCATCACGATTATGGGACACGTTGACCACGGCAAAACCTCTTTGCTTGATGCCATCCGTAACGCCAAGGTTGCATCTGGTGAAGCTGGCGGTATCACCCAGCATATTGGCGCATACACGATTGAGCAGCACGGCAAGAAGATTACCTTTATCGATACTCCGGGACACGCGGCGTTTACCCACATGCGGGCACGCGGCGCACAGGTGACCGATATCATTGTTATCGTTGTTGCGGCGGACGACGGCGTGAAGCCTCAAACGCTTGAAGCGGTACGTTTGGCCAAAGAGGAGAAAGCTTCGGTGATTGTTGCCATCAATAAGATGGACAAAGAGTCAGCCAACCCCGACATGGTCAAAGGCCAAATGGCCGAGCACGGCATCAGCCCGGTAGATTGGGGCGGGGACGTAGAATTTATCCCCATCTCTGCTAAGACAGGCATGGGGCTAGATGCTCTGCTGGAAAACATCTTGATCCAAGCGGAATTACTGGAGCTTCGTGCCAACCCCAACGCTGCCGCAAAAGCGGTCGTTGTGGAGAGCACGCTCGAGAAAGGGCGTGGACCGGTGGCTACAGTTATCGTGCAAAACGGTACCCTTCGCGTCGGCGACAACGTGGTGTGCGGCTCGGCTTATGGCCGCGTACGCGCCCTTGTTGACAACCTCAAGCGTCAGATCGATCATATTGGTCCTAGTGAAGCGGCTGTGGTGGTGGGACTCAATGAGGTACCGGGTTCGGGTGAGACCCTAATCGCCGTCGAGAGTGACAAAGAGGCGCGTGAATATGCCCAAAAACGCTACGAGTACGAGCGCCTCAAAGAGCTGTCGCATTCGACCAAAACTACCATTGACGAGCTGGGTGCCCTTATTGCTGAGGGTAATCTTAAGGCGCTTAAAGTGGTGCTTAAAACCGATGTTCACGGTTCGCTTGAAGCGATCCGCGCATCACTCTCGACATTGCGTAATGACGAGGTCAAGGTGGAGATTATCTCCTCAGGCGTGGGCGGTATTACCGAAAACGACGTTCAGTTGGTTAACAACTCTGAAAACTGTGTCCTTTTGGGCTTCAATGTCCGTCCGACTGGCACCGTCAAAGCGCTGGCCAAACAGACCGGCGTCGAGATTCGTACCTATACGATCATCTATCAGCTTATTGACGATGTTACCGCGATGCTCACCGGTATGATGGCACCCAAATACACCGAGCAGCACAGCGGTCAAGCCGACGTACGCGAAGTCTTCAAAATTCCTAAAGGGGTGGTCGCCGGATCGGTGGTCGTGGACGGAAAACTGGTACGCGGCGGTCTGGTGCGCGTCATCCGTAGCGGCGTGGTGGTGCATGAAGGTCGTCTGGATTCACTCAAACGCTTCAAAGACGATGTTAAAGAGGTCGCCAACGGCTATGAGTGCGGCGTTGTCATCAACGGGTACGAAGACGTACGCCCCGGCGACGTCATCGAAACCTTCGTCAAAGTCGAGCAAAAAGTCTCCCTGTGACCCCTGAGCAGATCAAAGTCAAGCGCACCGAGTCGCTGCTTAAAGAGCTGATCCCAGAAGCGATCAGCACCCTCTCTGATGTGCGTTTACACGCGCTGGATGTGACCGATGTGACCTGTTCACGCGGCCGCAGCGATGCCAAGGTTTACCTTGATCCCCACTTCTACACCAGTGAAGAGCGCAGCTTTTTTTTGAAACAGCTTGCAAAGGCGCGGCCGGTGATTGAAGAGCATTGTTTGCAGGAGCAAGGGTGGTTTCGCTGTCCGAAGCTCTCTTTTGAGTTTGATGATCAGATGGAAAAAAGCCAAAAAATCGAGTCGCTATTCGCGCAAATCGCCAAAGAACGCCCCAAAGAGGAGGAGTGATGTCACTCGAACACGATATTGAAACCATGTTGAAGTCTTTGGATTTGGCGCTTTATGATACGTCGATTCACAGCGAATTTGGCGAAACCATCTACCGTATCAGTGTCACGGCGTCTGGTGGTGTAGGTATGGACAAGGTGGTCGAAGCGACCAAGCTGATCTCTCCGCTACTGGATGTGACGCCGCCGCTCTCGGGCGAGTACCGTTTGGAGGTAAGCTCTCCGGGGATCGAGCGCAAGCTCGTGACACTGGATCATTTCGCCAAATCACTCGGCGAAAAAGTTCAGATCACCCTTAAAGACAAGAGTAAGCTTCAAGGCGTACTGCGCGGAGTCGAAGGTGAGCACATTTTGATCGACGATGAGGCCGCCGGAGCGCTACAGATCGATTTTGGGCAGATCAACAAGGCCAAGACCTATTTCGAGTGGTAAACGCAGACACCCTCTGGATGAACCTAGCCATTGAAGCGGCGTGGAAGTATCAGGGCGCAACCCTACCCAATCCGGCGGTAGGCTCTGCGGTGGTCAGTGGCTCTGGTGTTTTGCTGGGTCTTGGGGCGCACCGCAAAGCCGGAGGGCCGCACGCGGAAGTGTTCGCTTTGCGTGACGCCTGCGTAGCACTCGGTGGTGATGCAGCGCTTCTTACATGTAACGATGCGCATGCGCTCCACACCTTGCTGCCCATCCACGCCGCACTTTTTGCACATACCACACTTTATGTCACTTTGGAACCTTGCGCTCATGATGGGCGTACGCCTGCGTGTATTGATTTGATCAAAGCATTGAAGATTCCGCGCGTTGTGATCGCGCACGCGGATACACATCCCCTCGCACGTGGCGGAGCCGACGCTTTGCGTGCTTGCGGTATTGAGGTGCTTGAGGGCGTGTGCGAAGCGCAGGCGCATACCTTGTTGCTTCCTTTTTTACATGTAAGCCAAAAGCCGCTACGCCTTTTTAAGTGGGCGCAGCGGCTTGATGGCACGATTGACGGCGGTATTGTTAGTTGTGAAGCGTCACGCCGCTATGTGCATGAGTTGCGTAATGCCTGCGATCTGCTCGTCATCGGCGGCAACACGGTACGCACTGACCGCCCCACGCTTGATGCACGTCTGGTGGGTGGACGCGCACCCGATGTGCTGATCTATTCACGTTCCAAGGATTTTGACCCAAGCACTGCGCTTTTTGGCGTGGGAGGGCGCGAGGTCTTTATCGAGCCGACACTGGAGCGGCTGGAGCGCTACCGCTTTGTACTGATCGAAGGGGGTGCGGGGATGTTCGCGGCGTGTGCGGCCGATTTTGATCTGGCTTTTATTGCCCCGCAAAACGGCGGTGGTACAATGTCGCTTCATGCAAACGCACGTTTTAATCTCTTACATGTAGGCCGCAGCGATGTGGACGCGGTACTCTGGATGCAAAGGCTCTAAAATGGAAAAACAAGAAAAAATTTCTCGATGTTTGACGCCATCGCCGCGTAATGCCTGCGATCTGCTCGTCATCGGCGGCAACACGGTACGCACTGACCGCCCCACGCTTGATGCACGTCTGGTGGGTGGACGCGCACCCGATGTGCTGATCTATTCACGTTCCAAGGATTTTGACCCAAGCACTGCGCTTTTTGGCGTGGGAGGGCGCGAGGTCTTTATCGAGCCGACACTGGAGCGGCTGGAGCGCTACCGCTTTGTACTGATCGAAGGGGGTGCGGGGATGTTCGCGGCGTGTGCGGCCGATTTTGATCTGGCTTTTATTGCCCCGCAAAACGGCGGTGGTACAATGTCGCTTCATGCAAACGCACGTTTTAATCTCTTACATGTAGGCCGCAGCGATGTGGACGCGGTACTCTGGATGCAAAGGCTCTAAAATGGAAAAACAAGAAAAAATTGTCTCGATGTTTGACGCCATCGCCCCGACCTATGATCGGGCGAACCGCGTGATGAGCATGGGCGTAGACCGCAGTTGGCGCAAAAAAGGGTGCGACAAAGCCTTTGCCTTTTATGGACAAGATACCATTGAACGTATCGCCGATGTGGCGTGCGGTACGGGCGATATGATGGGTTATTGGAGCGATAGGGCCAAAGTGAATGGGATCCTTATCGGCGAGATCGTGGGGATCGACCCTTCAGAAGGAATGGTAGGGGTAGGGCGCCGTAAGTTCCCGCACTTTGCCTACCATATCGCCAAAGCAACCGAGCTTCCGCTAGAGGGTCAAAGCTGCGATATCCTCTCCATCACCTACGGCATCCGCAACGTAGTCGAACGCGAAGCGGCGCTGCAGGAGTTTCACCGCGTGCTGAAGCGCGGCGGTATGGTGGTGATTTTAGAGTTTATGAAAAACGAACACCCTTCGCTTTTGGGGCGTGTGCGCGATTTTTATATGCAGCGTATTTTGCCGCGCATCGGCGGTTTTATCTCCAAAAACCGCGAAGCCTACGAGTATCTGCCAAACTCCATCGAGGGCTTTTTGACGGTTGGCAAGATGCAAGATGAGCTTAGAGCGGCGGGGTTTGAGATCCGTTTCACCCAGAGTTTTTCGATGGATATCTCCACGCTGATTATCGCCCAAAAGTTATGAGCCTCACGGTCGGCGCACTCACCGAGCAGATCAAAAATCTACTCGAGACCACCTTCTTACATGTAAGCGTCGAAGGGGAGCTTTCGCGCATCACCCGTCACAACAGCGGCCACATCTACTTCACCCTCAAAGACGCCGACGCGACGATTGGCGGCGTCATGTTTCGCGCCAA
>DZBC01000120.1 GCA_022729835.1 Sulfuricurvum sp.
TTGAGGCAGATCAAAAGGGTGGGCCGCGTAGTAGCGGATCGCCTCTTTGTGTCCGTCTAAATCATGTTGATACATATCCAAAGAGACTTCCGCATAAAGCAGTGCACGCAGTGCAATACCCAGTGCAACAATCCCGTAGGCCAAATAGTGCCAAGACCATCCTCGCGTAGCCTCTCGCTCTGTCTTAAAAATCCGATCGAACAGCAACAGATAAAGCCCTGTAACGATCGGAATTATCCCAAGGACAAAGAGCATTGCATAGGCACCGTATCCCATGGTTTGACCGATTCTAAGCCCATATTTTCCGCCTCCGTCGCTTCCGTGCACGATGAGTTCGTTTGCCCCTTCGCGCAGCGCAACATCCACCATAAAACCACGTTTCCAATCTTCCAGCGCCGCTAACTTGTAACGCTCTTTAAGCGGTGTCAAATCGATCGACACACCATTGATGGAGACACCGAGCAGTCGGTCATCGAGCGCAAGATTCAGTCTAGCCGAACGCTCCAACGAAGAAGTAAGGTTACATGTAAAGGTGTAGAGCGCAAAGCCGCTCGAAGGGGCGCTAAACGGTAGCGTAATGGATTGAGTCGGTTTCTGTGGCATTGCCATCGTACACCCATCTATTGTGACGGGATAAAATTTGTAAAAAACTGCCATAAAGAACACTCCCCACAGGAGTGCGAAGAGCGCCAAAGGGCGATTAGTGGTAAACAAAACGCTTCCTTAAAAGATAGTTCCAGACAAAGGTCACCCCGATGGCGGCAATTCTTGAGAGCAGCGGATCAAGAGAGAACAGCGAATAGCTCAGCAGCTTGACGATCAATACACTAAGCAGCATACCCCCAAGTGCAATGAGTGCCACCGCAACAAACTCCTTGCGACTACTGCGCAGTTTGCGCCCCGCGGTAAAGACGTAGCGTCGGCCCAAGATATAGTTGGCCCAAAGCCCCGTGCTGTATCCCAGCACCACGGCAACCACATAATCGACCCCAAAAGCGATCAAGGCCGCATAAAGCGCATAATCAATCAGCGTCGTTAGCACTCCTAGCAGCAAAAAACCCCGCATTTGAGACATTAAAGCACCGGCTCAAGCTTCCAAAACGCAAACCAAACACGGCGGTAGAACTCCATTGTATCGAGCGGCTGATAGTAAGTGAAGGGCGCAAACAGATAAAAACAGTAGAGTATCTCCGCCACAAAGATCAATGCCGCCCAGTAAAGCACCTTGGAGTCGCGTTTGATCGCCTCTTCGAAGAGGTAGCAAAAAAGCAGATAGAGCACAAAAGTGCCGAAAAACAGGGCAATGAAGTAGTGATACAGATACATCACCCGCTCGATATTGAACATCGTGAACATATACGAAAGGTACATGGCGCTAAAGATGCCGATAAGATAAAAGAGCCGTCGATTCGTTACATGTAAGCCAAAGAGCAGACGCCCCAAAAGTAGCGCGACCGCCGCAATCATCGCCGCGACCACACTAAACCAGATCATCGGATTGGACTGCAAATAGAGATAGCTCACCTTGCCGTTCTCTTTGCCCCAGCGGTAGTTGATGCTTTTGTTGCCAAAAGGCCAAGTGGCTGCCAATGAGCCGTTTTCGCCTTTTTTGCACGGATCATAGCGCGGCACCCCTTTGGAATAGTCACGCATATAAAGAAAATTGTCGTGCAACATCACTCCGTAACTAGAGAGCGCCGCCGTTTTGCCCTCGGCCATGATGGTTTTATATTCGGCAGAGGCTCTATAGCTGTTGGTTCCTAGTGTGTTTGCCAACGTGAAATGCAGGTAAAACACAAAAGCCATCACCAAACCCAAACCTGATACCAGCGCTACGCCGCCTAACACAAATTGCTTTACATGTAAGGCCAAGGAGAGCGGACTTTGACGGTAAAAATGCAAAAAAGGATAGAGTAAAATCAAGATCAAGGCATTGAGCTTCACCGCCACCGCCAAACCAATCAGTCCCCCCAAAATCAGGTGCTCGCAAAATTTTCGCTCCTCTTTGTCAAAAAGCACCAAAAAGTACAAAATCGCGGCAAAAATAAAAAACATCTGCGTCGATTCGAGCATCGCCGAGCGGCTTTGGAGGATAAAGGCGTTGGCAAAAAGGTAGAGCGACGAAAAGAAGAAGGCATATTCGCTATGACGCCCCAAACGATAGAGAATAAGAAAAAAGAGCACGCCGCCAAATGCGCCAAAGAGGGTAGGAAAGAGCCGCACCCCCGCAAATGAGTAGCCATCGGGAAAGGTTTTTATGTAGTCGGTCGAGAGAAAATAGGCCAAATCCTTGCCCTCGTTGGGGTTTAAAAGCACCTCGCCCAGCGCGATAAAGAGCTTGCCCAGCGGAGGATGCGGCTCCATGTACATGACCCCGCCGATGTACTTTTGCGCGGAGGCGATATGGTAGTTCTCATCCCAAAAAACGGCGGGCGGATTGTAGTAGTTGACCAAATAGGTACTCATCGCAATGATCAGCACCGCCAGCATATACGAGAGCAGTTCGCGCTGCTCACTCCAGAGTCTGCGGATCATTTGGTCTCCTCAAAGCGTGCGAAATCACTGTTTTTGCCGATCAGCACGGGCTGATCTTGCTGCGCGTGTTTGTAAAGGGCCTTGAGTCCGAGCGGACCGCCCCCTTGGAAATAGTCAATACGCAGCTCATGCGCTCCGCTTGAAAGCGCGGTGTTACATGTAGAGGTGCTAAAGGGGCGATCCCCGATATGCTCACAGATCACCCGACCGTCGATATGGAGCCGAAAACCGTCATCCGAGGCGATATAGATCGTATATTCCCCCGCCTTTTCAACCTCCATACGGGTCTGCACCTCCATAAAGAAGTTACTGCTAAATCCAAGTACGCCCACATCGGGATGTTCCAAAACGCTTTTGTTGGCAAAATTGATTGTCTTTACATGTAAGATTTTTTGCTCTGTTTGCGTTTTGGGGGTATCGAGCGTAATGATCGCTCCTTGCTGCTGCATAACAGCGACCTTGATCGCTCCACTGCCGCCAAATCGCACCGTTTTCACCGCCAACACCAACGCGATCAGCACCACAACCGCCAGTAAATAGTGCTCTTTATCCCACGCCTTCATACAAACTCCCCCAAAAAATTAGAGCCAAATTATAGCGACTCAGCCTCAAATGCGGCTTTTATAGCGTACATGTAACCTTTTTGCTACAATCACGCCTACAGGAGAGACGATGATCAACATACCCGAATCCACCCTCAAAGAGCACTTTGTCACCGCGCTCATGCGCTACTTCAAAATCGAAGAGGACATCTTTTTGCGCGGACATATCGCCGATCTGCTCTCTAGTATTGACTCAAGCCGCTATCAGGAGTTTATGATGCGCCTGACCCAAAACGAATACCCTTTTAAAAATCCCTTCGAGAAGATCGCCCTCACCGCCAAAAGTTTTGCACTCCACGCCGAAGACGACACCGCAAAACGCTCCAAATACCTCTACGATGTCATGTACGAACTGCGCAAAAGCATCATCCTCTCAGACGATCCCACTCCGGCAGAGGAGCGCTTTGAGCAGGTGCACATCAGCCGCATCCGCGACAAAAATAGCGGCGAGCTGCTGCTGCAAAGCGACGACATCGAAGTGATCCGCAATCTGGGCAAACGCTGGATGTTTGATCATGTCGCCGGAGATAAATCCCACTTTTTGCGCACTATTCAAGCGGAATACGAAAAGCTGCTCAACGACCCCGTCTTGCGCCTAAGCTCCCGCTCATGATGGTCTCTATCCCCGCTGAACTCATCGACCGTTCAGACCTCAACCTCTTGCAACGTGCACTGATGGTGCTCATTATCCGCCACATTGTCGGCTGGGGGGCGCAGTCGCAAGGCGTGGGTGCGCGGCTGCTCGCCGATCATCTGAGCACCCCCATCGATCAGACGGTCGCCGCGCTCGATGCGCTGGTAGAAAAATCCTTGCTTCAGACCAAGCGCGTTCGTGAGGGCGTCAATACTGCTATTCTTTACAGCGTCCATCCTGAGCTCATCGAGCGTGTCAACAACCCCTCTATCGCCGCGCCGGCCGTGCTGGAGCAGGGTGCGCGTGAGCGTAGCGACGCCAACTATTACCTCAACCTCTCCGCCGATCAGTCCGAAGCGCTCGAAGCCTTTGCCCTCTCGCAGCTCGCCCAAAACAACCTCAGCAGCGAGATTTTTGACGATTTTCACCTCTTTCAGCGCTCGCAAAACCACCGCTCTTTTGATTGGCACGCCGAGTTTATCCGCTGGATGATGCGCGAAAAGAACCGCCGCGCCAAAACCGCCCCCGCCCCAATGCTCGAAGAGTACCGCGCCACACAGCCGCAATTTGAGCTGACGCAGTACTTCATCGCCAAACTTGCCGCCATCGATCCGCAGTTCAAAGCCCCTTTTGACGTGATGAGCTGGGCGGTGGAGATCAAACTGCTTAACGAGCGGCAAAACTACGCGCTCGGCGAGATCAAAACCGCCATCGACTGGCTCTTTAGCGCCAAAGGCGACTGGTTCCGCCCCAACGCCCAAAATGCCACGGAGCTGCGCAAACACTTCAAACGCATCATCGCCCACACCCGAAGCTACCGCGACGGCATCGCCAAACTGCCTGAGGGCGTTAGCATCTTTGACCTGCTTAAAAAAGAGTAGTCACGCCATATAACGTTTCCTATCGCAACAAACAATGGTTACGAAATCTTCATTATCATAAATTTCAGCATAGCTAAATATAAAATTGTTATTAATACTACATTCCTTGTAGGAGCTGTTATGTCTTACGTCCATCAAATAGTTCTCTTATCCTGTTGGTTCACTTCAGTTATGGTTGCCAGCACATGGGAGCTCAACCCTTTTGCCAATGCCAACCTCACACAACAACAAGTCGCAAAAGTCAAGATCGAAAATGAATTTCAATCGACCTTTGGTATCTTCGGTAGTGCCAACAATCCAGTCACATACCGTCTACAAAAAAACATGCTCAACGCCTATAAGCAAGACCATAAACTCAAAGTCGATCTTTTCATTTCCGATACCTTGCCCGTTTTTGACCAAAACCAAAAATCGGGTATAGATGGATTTGTGCTCATTGCCGATCCCAAAAGCAACACTTTGTCTGTATCAACACAGTACGCAAGACTAAATGATGACGAAATCAAAACGTTGCTTGAGCGATACGAAACCCACAAAAAACAAAAAAACGAACTCTATTTCAAAGCCCGACAATCCAATCTGCAAACAGTACTGAGTCTTCTTCATAAAGATCTCGACGAGCAGACAAAAACCAAGCTTCAAAAGGCCGTCGAAGCAGGCGCACGTTATGTCACCCTCAGGCTCAAACCGCAAACGATTGTCAAGCTATTGACGCATCATCATGGCGCCATTAGCGCTTTTGACCAACATATAGATTTTACTCCTAGCGCAACCTATACCGATCCCGTCTATCATGAAAACCCGGAATTGCGCGATGCGTGGCTTGAACGTCTAGAAGCATATGTTGCAAAAACATACATCAAAAGTAAAAAAGAAGACCCAAACCTCTCCTACCTCGACTGGGAAGGCAAAGGCATAAACATCTACTATGCCGACGCAAAATGTCCGGTCTATGAGGATCAGAATAAAACCTATTTTGGCTACACCCCATTGACGGCAAGCAGATACACGATCGAAGTGGTGTATGACGACAACGGTAATCTGCATGAAGGGTATGAAGCTGAAACACATCACACCAAAGTGATCACAGGCATTTTATCGACCGTTTCGCCTGAAGCACAATTAACCTGTAAGAATTTTCTAAAAGTCGATGCCACAGACTACAGTGACTCGAATGAAACAATTTACGATGTTGTGCTACCGGATAACAACAGCTCAAACTTTATCGAAAGCTACAGTCTCAACAAATACAATTCCGCAGACGACAATGACAGCAGTAGAGATTACTACCCGATGGATGCCCTCTTTGACAATCATGCTTATGACAACGAGCGGTTGATTTTCATAGCCGCAGGGAATCATCAAAACCACAACCCCGATAACGACGTCGTCTCTCCCGGCAAAGCTTTCAATGTCGTTACCGTAGGAAACTACCAAATCGATGAAAACGGCTCTATCGTTCTTTATGAACAGTCGGGACGTAACAACCCTCTGATCAATGGAGCGGTCAGCTATCAAAAACCCGAAGTCTCCGCTCCCGGTACGGGCTATTTTTATTTGCTCGAAGAAGAAGAGAACTCAATCTCCGGCATCCCATTTGAATACACGATGCACTATACCGACGCCCTAACCAGCGGCACCAGCTTCGCTACGCCGTTTACGGCCGGTGTGGCGGCCAACATGATGTCAAACTTTGCCACTGTAGATGCAGATGAAGGGAAATACTATCAAAATGTCTACATGAAGCTCCCTGAAGTGTTCAAGGCGGGCATTATCTCGATTGCTGGAGATGCGGTTGACGTCGAAGATCATGTTGACTGCAAAAAACGCACCCATCCGGCCACCCGTGACGTTTTGATCCGGCCACCC
>DZBC01000121.1 GCA_022729835.1 Sulfuricurvum sp.
CGGCGCTGCTGTATGTGGATCGTCGCGGCGCGCCCGAGCACACCCAGCTTGGCTTTTCGCTGCATGGCAAAATCCTCTTGCAGCGCGCACTCATGATGCTCTCAGGGCGCAATGTGCCGCTTTTTATCACCGAGACCAACTGGCCGATCTCCCGCACCGCCCCCTACGCGCCCACGAGCGAGTTTGAGTGCGTCAGCGAAACGGCGTATGCACGCTACATGGTGCGCTACTACCTCATTGCGCTGGGTTCAAGGCAGGTGGATTGCGTCTTTTGGCATCAGCTCATCGCGAGCGGATACGGTCTCGTTGACAGCCGCGAAGGGCTAAGAGAGCGCAGCGCGTTTGAGGCGTACCGCGTGATGATCGCTCAGCTCTCAGAGATGCGGGTGGTGGCGTTTAAAACATGCAAGAATCGCTTTGAACTGCGCTGCGAAGGAGACGCCAAGACGCTACGGGTGCTTTGGGCGCTTGAGTCTTACACGACAGCGCTTGATGCAGATGAACGCGCTTATGATCTTTTCGGCAGAGCGCTTGAAGCCTTACATGTAGGCAAAGACCCCGTCTATGTCGTGAGGGAGCGCGCATGAAAATCCTCGTCATTTTGCCCAACTGGCTCGGTGACGCCGTGATGGCAAGCGCCGCCATCGAAGCGCTCGGTACATGTAACGCCTCCGTACGCTTCACCTTCGTAGGATCGGCGCTCTCCATCGCGGCGATGAAGCACCATCCTTTGTGCGACCGCGCGCTCATCGACGAGACCAAAAAGAGCGGCAACCGTCTGAAGAGTACCTACAAACTTGCTAAAGCGCTTGGGCCGCACGATCTGGCGGTCTCGTTTCGTGACCAGATCCATGCTTCGCTGCTGCTCTTTTGGAGCGGTTCAAAGCGCACGTTCGCCCGTTCAAGCTGGCATGCGAAGCTCTTGTGCAGTCACGCCACGCGACTGAACCGCTCTGAGCATCTGGTACTACAGTATCTGCACCTCGCCTACGCCGCAGGAGCCGCCAAAGCCCTAGAGCCAAAGCTCAAACTCTACATCCAGCCGCACCGCTATGAACGCCCCACACTTGGCATCAACCCCGGAGCCACCTACGGCTCGGCCAAACGGTGGTATCCCGAAAAGTTCGCCGAAGTGGCGGCGCAGTTTGCCTCAGACTACGAGATCGTAATCTTCGGTTCTCCTGCCGAGCGCAGCGTGGCTGAGGAGATCGAAGCACGGCTGCGTGCCTTACATGTAACGAACGTCACCAACCTCGCCGGACGCACCGATGTGGCGCAGATGTGCGCCTATGTCGGGGGTTTGTCGCTCTTGATTACCAACGACAGCGGCCCGATGCATGTGGCCGCAGCGTATGGCGTGCCGACGGTTGCCATCTTCGGCCCCACGCGCCACCTAGAGACCTCGCAGTGGGCCAACCCCAAAAGCGCCATCGTGCGCCACGAGCTGCGCTGCGCCCCGTGCATGAAGCGCGAATGTCCGCTGAAGCATCACGATTGTATGCGATTGATCACAGCCAATGAGGTGATTGAGGCTGCCGAAGCAGTGCTACGCTTAAAATAGAGAAAAGTTAAGAAACAATTTTTATCTTTTACCTATTTTTAGGTTACAGTGGCGTTATAATCCGCTTTATGAATTACGAACAACTCTTACGCGAACGCGATCTCAAGGTGACCCCGCAACGGCTTGGGATATTAACACTGATGCATCAGTCGGGACATATCAGTATTGAAGATCTTTATGTGAAGATTTCTCGTCAATTCTCTTCGATTTCACTGGCGACGCTCTACAAGAACGTTCATGCCATGATCGAAACTGCGTTGGTTAAAGAGGTGAAGATCCCAAACATGAAATCCAAATATGAGATCATTAAAGCCCCGCACGCGCATCTGTTCTGCACCCAGTGCGGCAGTTTCGAGGATGTGACGGTGCCGATGGAGGAGATCGAAGCGATGCTTCCTCATGGGATTCAGTTCAAACCGACGGAGAGTTCGCTGGTCTATAGCGGAATCTGCGAAGCGTGTCAAAACAAGTAACTTTCTACAGTCTGCACACACCCTGCGCCTTTTAGGTGCGGGAAAACTCACTAAGTAATATTTTGGATCGAAAGAGAGAGGCTTACATGCAAGCGACCCCAAAAGGGGCCTTTGTGTGGGAGAGCGGTTTAGTACATTCCGCCCATACCACCCATACCGCCCATATCAGGAGCAGCCGCAGGCGACTTCTCTTCGGGGATGGTGTGGATGGTGGCTTCGGTAGTGAGCAGCAAGCTGGAGACCGAAACTGCATTGGTCAGTGCGACACGCGCAACTTTGAACGGATCGATGATGCCCGCTTGGAACATATCGACATATTCTCCGGTTGCGGCATTGAAACCGACATTTTTGTCTTTGGAATTGGTGATGTTGTTCGCCACAACACCCGCGTCATAGCCTGCGTTGAGGGCGATTTGCTTGAGTGGAGCGCTGATGGCGCGCAAAATGATCTCGCAACCGATCTTTTGGTCGTGTGGTAGGTCGCCAAGGTTGATCCCCTCAGATGCGCGGATCAGTGCCGCACCGCCGCCGATAACGATACCCTCTTCAACCGCTGCTTTGGTGGCAGAGAGTGCGTCGTCAACGCGGTCTTTTTTCTCTTTCATTTCGGTTTCGGTGGCGGCACCGACTTTGATGACCGCTACGCCGCCTGAGAGTTTGGCCAGACGCTCTTGGAGTTTCTCTTTGTCGTACTCAGAGGTGGTGGCGTCGATCTGGATTTTGATCTCTTTGATACGCGCTGCCACGGCCTCTTTGCTGCCGCGACCGTCAACGATGACGGTGTTGTCTTTGTCGATTACGATACGTGCTGCTTGACCCAGATCGGCGATCTGCGTGCTCTCAAGCGTGCGGCCAACCTCTTCGCTAATCACTTGACCGCCCGTGAGGATGGCGATATCTTGGAGCATCGCTTTGCGGCGATCACCGAAGCCCGGAGCTTTAACGGCAGAGATGTTGAGGATTCCGCGCAGTTTGTTCACCACGAGCGTCGCCATCGCTTCGCCTTCGACATCTTCGGCAACGATGAGCAGCGGACGGCCTGAGCGTTGAATCTGCTCTAAAACGGGCAGCAGGTCTTTGAGGTTGGAGATCTTCTGATCGAAGAGCAAAATGTAAGGATTTTCAATCTCGGCGATCATCTTTTCAGAGTTGGTGATGAAGTACGGAGAGAGGTAACCACGGTCAAACTGCATTCCTTCAACCACTTCAAGCTCGTCATTGATCCCTTTGGCTTCCTCAACGGTGATGACGCCGTCGCGGCCTACCTTTTCCATCGCTTGAGCGATCATGTTGCCCACAGACTCATCAGAGTTGGCGGAGATAGATGCGACTTGAGCGATTTCGTTTTGATCTTTGATCTCACGAGCCAGACTTTTGAGGTTGGCTAGAATCGCCTCTACTGCTTTGTCCATACCGCGTTTGATCTCGATAGGGTTCGCACCGGCTGTGACGTTGCGCAGGCCCTCTTGGAAGATGGCGTTGGCAAGAACCGTCGCCGTCGTGGTACCGTCGCCGGCTTCATCGGCTGTGTTGGAAGCGACCTCTTTGACCAGTTGGGCACCCATGTTCTCTAATGGGTCTTTGAGCTCGATCTCTTTTGCGACAGAGACGCCGTCTTTGGTGATGCTGGGTGCGCCGTAGCTCTTTTGGATCAGAACGTTACGACCGCGTGGCCCCATAGTGACTTTGACCGCGTCGGTGAGCTTTTGTACGCCGCTGGCGAGCTTGTTACGTGCTGAATCAGAAAATGTGATCTCTTTTGCCATGAATTGCTCCTTGAATGAAAATAATTTAGAGAATGACGCCTAAAACGTCTGAAAGGTCCATGACCAGATATTTCTTACCGTCAAGAGTGAGTTCAGTGCCTGAATATTTGCCAAATACTACGGTATTACCGACTTCGACACCTTCAACATCACTGGCAACGGCGATGACTTTACCTTGAGAAGGCTTCTCTTTGGCATTGTCGGGAATGATGATACCTGAAGCCGTCGTGGTAGCCTCTTCGATGCGTTCTACAAGCACGCGCTCACCTAGTGGTTTGAAATTCATATGATTTCCTCCTGATTGAATTTTCGAGGTAATGGTACACAAAAATGAGTAAGGATGTCAATACCCTTAGTCATAAAGACTCAATAGTATTGACTTTAAGACAGATATAGCTTTTGATTTAAAGCCTTTGTGTTATGATTTTGTGCATTATAAAGGAGGAATTATGTCAACGAAACAAAAAAAGGTCGTACTATTTACTTCGCCTACATGTAAATGGTGTACCACGGCAAAAAAATATTTTGACACACATCAAATAAAATACAAAGCAATCGATATCACCAAAGACGAAGAAGCTGCCAAGGATTGCGAGCGACATGGTTGCCGCGGTGTGCCTGTAGTTTTGATTGGCAGTCAGTGGATTTGCGGTTTTGATCAAAAAGCCATCGACAAAGCGCTTGGGCTCGCAGGAGCTTGAGCACTTTTAGGAAAACATAAGCACTACATGGGTAAAATTTCAGCCTTCTTAAAATGTCAAGGTAGCTCAGCTGGTTAGAGCACTGGTCTCATAAGCCGGGGGTCGGGGGTTCAAGTCCCCCCCTTGACACCATTTTCCGGTTTAGCTCAGCGGTAGAGTAGGTGACTGTTAATCACTTGGTCACAGGTTCGAATCCTGTAACCGGAGCCACATTCTTTCATAGTATTTTCATTTATTTTAGCAGTGTTACAAAGTGGATAAGCGGCAATGTTGCGTAGTGCATAGAGCCCTTGAAAGGCCCTACACTCTATCGTTTGCTGAGCTGATGTACCAGATCGACAAGATAGGCTGCGTTTTGGGGTTCTAGATCGGGCAGCATGCCGTGGCCGAGATTGAAAATATGGCCTTCATTATTCATTACATGTAAGATGTGTTCTACCCCTTTGCGGGTGGCCTCTTGTGAGTAGAGGCGGGTGGGCTCCATATTGCCTTGCAACACGTAGCGATCACCCAGCTTGGCTTTTGCCAGCTCGATGGGGGTAGACCAATCCACACCAAATACGTCGAAGTTTCCGCCGATTAGGCGCACTTTATCCAGATAGCCGCTGATCCCTTTTGGAAAGAGGATAACCGGAATATGTGGATATTTAGCCTTGATGTATTCGCTGATCTCAAGCATATAGCGCCAGCTAAACTCAAAAAAGGCATCCTCTTCGAGCGCGGATGCCCAAGAGTCGAAGATCTGCACGGCATTGACACCCGCTTCGATCTGGCGCTCTAGGTAGCCTTTGATGACATGGGTGAGCTTTTCGAGCAGGGCGTGCATATACTGCGGTTGCGTGGCGATCATCTTCTTCACTACAGCGTAGGTTTTGGTGCCGTGTCCCTCGATCATATAAGTCGCCAATGTCCATGGAGAGCCTGTAAAGCCGATCAACGCAATGTGCGGCTCAAGTTCAGCGCGCACCAGTCTGATCGTCTCATAAACATAGCTAAGTTTTTCGGCGGCACTTTCTACATGTAAAGCATCCAGATCCGCTTGTGTCATCAGCGGCGAGGGGAAATTGGGGCCTTCGCCTTTAATGAACTCCAGCTCCATACCCATTTCATTGGGCACCACCAAAATATCGCTAAAGAGAATCGCGGCGTCCATCCCGAAACGACGGATCGGCTGGAGGGTCACTTCGGCGGCGAGTTTGGGGTTGTGGCAGAGGTTTAGAAAATTGCCCGCTTGCGCACGCACCTCCATGTATTCAGGCAGATAGCGTCCGGCTTGGCGCATCATCCAGATGGGCGTATAGGGGGTGGAGCGGCGAAAACAGGCGTCGATGAACACCATTAGTGTTCTCCCCCCTTATGCAGAAAATAGAGTGCCAGTGCGAGCAACAAAATCGAGCCGGAGAAGTAGAGCATCTCCAGTGCGCCCGAGTAGGTGGTGTGCAATACGCGCTGGAAGAAGCTGACTACCAAGACCATAATGATGACTTTGGCAATCTTATCTTTGAGCTGGTCAAGGGAGTGGATTTTGAGCACTTCAGAGCTGTTGCCGGATTGTTCGGCTTCATCGATCTTGGAGATAAAGAGCTCGTAGATCCCCATGGCAAAGATCATCATAACGATGGCGATCAAAAAGAGATCGATCGCCCCGATGATATTGGCGACCACCTCTTCGTGAAGGTGATCAGGATGGCTGTGGTGGACAAACATGTCCCAGATCAAAACTACAACACCCCAGATATCAAGGCTGGCTACAACAAAGAGAATGATAGAGCCGATGATGCTAAAGACGACGGCAAAAAGGGTAAAAAATCGACTGCGCCAAAGGGCGGCTTCGAAGAATTTTTCAAACATTACGCTTGCTCCATCTCGATCCACTTAAGCGCAATGCGCACGGCGTTGGTGGCGGCACCGACACGCAGGTTGTCGGCAACGACCCACAAATGCAGAATATTGTCGCGGTAGACATCGGAGCGAATCCGTCCAACA
>DZBC01000122.1 GCA_022729835.1 Sulfuricurvum sp.
GATGAGCCACTCTGATCGTGTCGATGTGCTTCCTGAAGGGTTTAAACCCATCGCCTACTCAGACAACTCTCCCTACGCCGCCATCGCTGATGAGGTGCGCCGTATCTACGCTATGCAGTACCATCCTGAAGTACAACACTCCGAAGAGGGTTATCTGATGTTGCGTAATTTCGCACGCAAAATCTGCGGCATCACCGAAAAATGGGATATGGGCCACTTTCTCAAAGAACAGATTGCCAAAGTGAAGGCTCAAGTAGGCGAGGGCAAGGTACTTTGTGCGCTTAGCGGGGGTGTGGACTCTTCGGTGGTCGCGGCCTTGTTGTATGAGGCGATCGGAGACCAGCTTATTCCCGTGTTTGTGGATAACGGACTCTTGCGCAAAGGGGAGCGTGAGTCGGTGGAGCGTGTCTTCAAGGTGCATCTCAAAGTACCCTTGATCACCGTCGATGCTTCGGCGCAGTTTCTGGGGAAACTCCAAGGTGTGAGCGATCCCGAGCAGAAGCGCAAAATTATCGGTCACACGTTTATTGAAGTCTTTGAGGCTGAAGCGAAAAAACATGATGGCATCAAATTTTTGGCGCAAGGCACACTCTACCCCGACGTCATCGAATCGGTTTCAGTCAAGGGTCCTTCGCAGACCATCAAAAGCCATCACAATGTCGGCGGACTGCCTGAATGGATGGATTTTGAGCTGATCGAGCCGCTACGCGAGCTCTTCAAAGACGAAGTCAGAAAAATGGGGATTGAGTTGGGGCTGCCTGAGTCGCTGGTGTACCGTCATCCGTTCCCGGGTCCGGGTCTTGCTATTCGGATTATGGGTGAAGTCAATGGGGCTGATCTTGATTTGCTGCGCGAAGCCGATTTGATTTTGCTTGATGAACTCAAAGCGAGTGGATACTATGCCCGCACATGGCAAGCGTTTGCTGTACTGCTCAACGTCAAAAGTGTCGGTGTTATGGGAGATAACCGTACTTACGACAACACGATCTGCGTGCGCGTGGTCGAAGCGGTGGACGGCATGACAGCCACTTTCGCCCATCTGCCGCACGATCTGCTTGAGCGCATCAGCCGCCGCATCATCAATGAGGTCAAGGGCATCAATCGTGTTGTTTATGACATCAGCTCCAAACCACCTGCAACGATTGAATGGGAATAGAGCGCCCGATCTATCTCTGCGCTAAAAACCCCTATGCTGGGGCGCATCATCTGCCCCTGATCACTTCTGAACCCTTACATGTAACGATAGCGTGGCATCACTATGATGTACTGGTACTGACCTCTAAAGAGACAATTCGTCTGCTTGGTGCCTACGCGGTGCCGTGGGAACGTCTACAGATTCTTGCCGTCTCGGATCAAACGGCGCAGGCGGCGAAGCGTTGCGGAGCCTGTCATGTGATGAGTGGTGCCGGAAACGGCGAACAACTCTATGAGATCATCAAAAACAGGTATGCCGATCAGAAGATACTCTATCTTGGAGAGAGCATCCGGCGAGTGATTTTGCCCAACGGCTACGCGCCGAGGGGGTGCAGATCGAGCATATTGCACTCTATACCACCCGCTGCATCGACAGGCCGGAAGTAGTGCTGCTTGAAGAGGATGCGGTGTTGATTTTTACGTCGCCATCAACAGTGGCGTGTTTTTTGAAGCACTATGCGTTTCTTCCGACCCAGCGTGTGGTTGCTATTGGGTCCACGACTGCTGCTGCTTTGCCTTTACATGTAAGGCCAGAGCTTCCCAAGAGCCCCTCAATTCAGGCTTGCGTGGCCCTTGCGCAGTCGCTGGCTTAAGTTTTTAGCGGCTATAATTCTTCAAAGCCTGGATGGTGCGTGTCATCGCATATCAGGGGGTTCTACATATCTATTTGGTGGATGGCGTAGACATTGCTGTGTGTGGCTCTTTCGTTGATAAGCTTTGCTTGGAGAGGGGGCCCCTGATGCAGTGCTCAATCTGCTAATTGTTCGGCTTTGAGAACCAAAGCTACTTGTGAGACGCCCATTCGGACTTGAACAGCAACGAGTGTTGATGCAAGAGTCTTCTTTTGCGTGAACACTCACCCCACAAGAGACGATCACGGAGCAACGTATGAATGTTATGGTTATCGGAAGCGGCGGTCGCGAATTTGCCATCGGACGCGCACTTTCCAAGGATGCTATGGTGCAGAAGCTCTATTTTGCACCCGGCAACGGAGCGACGGATCGACTGGGCGAGAATGTGGCCATTAGCGATTATGAGGCGCTGGCCCTTTTTGCTAAGGAGCGTGGCGTTGATCTGACGATTGTAGGGCCGGAAGGCCCTTTGGTTGACGGGGTTGTTGATATCTTCAAAGCCCATGGTTTGACCATTTTTGGCCCCTCCAAAGCGGCAGCGCGGCTAGAGGGTTCGAAGGTTTATATGAAGAACTTTCTGGCCAAATACGGCATTCCCACGGCGCGTTATATCGAGACCGATCATATCGAAACGGCTTATAAATTCATTGCTACGCTTGCGCTTCCTGTGGTGGTCAAGGCGGACGGTTTGTGCGCCGGCAAAGGGGTGATCATCGCCCAGAGCCATGATGAGGCCAAAAAAGCGGTCGGCGAGATGCTCAGCGGCGCAGCCTTTGGCGACGCGGGCCGAAAAGTGGTGGTTGAAGAGTTTCTTGATGGTTATGAGCTCTCTATGTTTGCGATTTGTGATGGCGAGGAGTTCATCTTGTTGCCTGCCGCTCAGGATCACAAGCGTCTGCTTGATGGCGATCAGGGGCCAAATACGGGGGGTATGGGGGCGTATGCACCGACGCCGCTCGTCGATGATGTGATCTACGAAAAGGTCAAAACACGGGTTATTCGTCCGACGCTTGAGGGAATGAGGGCGGAAGGTTGCCCGTTTGAGGGCGTGCTTTTTATCGGCCTTATGATCGTGGGCGGGGAGCCTTTGACGCTGGAGTTTAATGTCCGCTTCGGTGATCCTGAATGTGAGATATTGATGCCTTTGATGCAGACGCCTGCACGTGAGCTTTTTTATAAGGCGGCAACGAAACAGCTTGATGCTTTACATGTAAGCTTCTCCAACCAATATGCGGTGGGTGTAGTGATGGCGAGCCGCGACTATCCTTATCACAACTCTATGCCTGCTGAGATTATCGTCGATGAGATTATTCATGAGGAGATCGCAGAGCATGCGCACATCTGTTTTGCTGGGGTAGGATCGCAAGATGGGGTTTTGATGGCTACGGGCGGGCGCGTGCTGGTGTGTGTAGGGCTAGGTGAAAGTATCCGCGAAGCGCGTGATCGTGCCTATATGCTCTGCGGACAAGTCCATTTCGCAGGCAAAAAGCTGCGCAGCGATATCGCGTATCAGGCCCTATGATGCAGAGCGAAGAGATCGAATCACTGTTGCATCGCGAGCATTTGACACTCGCTGATCCCAAAAAGCGCGGACTCGCTTTTTTTATTGATGAGCTATTGCTTTCGATATTGCTGATGATCGTTTTGTGGGATCAATTTGCATCTGCGTCGACCATGGAAGCGTTGATTGAAGTGACCAATACTTTTATCTTCGAATTTATGATGATCAAGGTGGTTTATCAGACTTTTTTTGTGATGCAGTACGGCGCGACACTGGGCAAAATCGCCATGAAAATTCGCGTACTTGAGCTAAGCACCTTAGATCGTCCCTCCCTTTTTTGTGCCTTGAATCGAGCCATCTTTCGGGTGGTCGGGGAACTGCTTTTTTATCTAGGATTTGCGTGGGGACTCTTTGACCCGCTTAAGCGAACGTGGCATGATCGTAGTGCACAGACGCTGGTGGTGGATGCGTAAGCATCTTCCGCTTTTATTTCTCTCTCTATTTACCTCATCTTTATGTGCCGATCAAATTGAGATGTTCGCTACCCGTGTGGACGCCAACGAAACCCACACTGTGGCGCATGACGATGTGGTGGTCTTGTATGACGGAAACTACCTAAGCGCTAAAGAGGTGCACTATGATCGTGCGCAAAAAGTTTTGGAACTTTTCGGAAACATCACGGCGATTCGGGGGAGTGAGTATTTTGCGATGGGTGAGTACGCCAGAATAGAGATCGATCAGGAGCGCAGACGTTTTGCGCCCTTTTATTTTGCCGATAAAAGTAGTCGTGTCTGGATGAGTACGGCCAGCGCACAGGGAGAGGGGGAGCGTTTGCATCTGGAGGAGGGGATGGTTTCGGGGTGCGATCCGGCTGACCCGCTCTGGAAAATCCGCTTTAGCTCACTGGACTACGATATCGATACGCGCTGGATCGATATCTATAACGCCCGACTTTACATGTATGAGATTCCAATCTTCTACTTCCCCTATTTTGGTTATACGCTCGATACACGCAGACGCAGCGGCGTGTTGACGCCAGGGTTTGGCTATTCAAGCACTGAAGGGCTGTTTTATCAGCAGCCGATTTATCTGGCCTTGCATGATCAGTGGGACGCCGAGTTGCGCCCGCAGGTACGTACGCAAAGGGGTGAAGGTCTCTATGGGGTGCTTCGCTTCGTCGATTCGCCCCAAAGCAAAGGTGCGATCAGCGCGGGCTATTTTGGAGAGCACGAACACTATGTTCGGCGTTTTGATCTGGCAAATGATCAGCACTATGGATTTGCGCTGGATTATCAAAACGAAGCTTTACTGCCAGAGAAGTTCGGCGCCTCTTATGCGCATCAGTCGGGCTTGTGGGTTGATGCGACATGGATGAATGACGTTGATTTTATCAACCTCTCCAGTAATGATGAGATCAACAGCGGCACATCCAATCAGATCGATTCGCGGATCAATCTCTTTTTTGACGACGGGAAAAATTATGTCGGTAGCTACGTCAAGTATTTTCTCGATCTCAATCAACAGCACAATGACGAGACAATTCAAAGTATGCCCATCGCCCACTATCACCGCAATCTCGATACGCTGCTTGCGGATCATCTCTTTTATAGCTTGGATACGTCGTACAACAATTTTTACAGGATGATCGGAAAGCGGGCAGTACAGACCGAGATTACGATGCCAATCGGTTTGCAGGGTGCGCTTTTGGACGAGTATCTGAATCTGGAGTATCAGGTCAAAGCACATACACGCCATATCGATCTCAGTGGAGAAGCATCGACGTATAACCCCAGCATCCGTTACGATAGCGGGACATTTACCCAGGTGGAGCAGACGTTTAAGATCGGCACTTCATTAGCTAAAGGATTTGAGTCGATGGTCCACACCGTGAATATGGACCTGGCCTACATCAAACCTTCAGACGCCCAAAAAAACGGCTACTATAAAGATTATGAAACCCTTTGCGGTGGGGTAGCCGGATGGAGTACCGAAGTGTGTGATTACTACACCATTAGCGAAGCGCAGGAGCAGACCCAGCTTAGTATGACTCAGTATCTGTTCCACAAGGCAGGGGGGCGCTTGTACCATAAGCTGGCGCAACGCTTTTATTATGCTTCGAGTGAAGAGCGTGCTGGACTGCTAGAGAGCGAGTTGGAGTGGGACGGCGGAAGTGGTTTTGTATTTTATAACGATATGTTTTACAGCCATGAACGGCGAAAAATTTCCAAAATGGTCAATACGCTACGTATCGACGCGGAGCCGATAGCACTTGGGCTTAATCTGCTCTTTGAAGATGTGATCCGCTCTCGTCAAGAGATTAAAAACAGCTATCTCACTGCAGAGGCGCAGTATCGACTCAGCGAGCGATACCGCGTTAGCGGAAAATACGCCTATGATATGCAAAATGCGGTCAAGAAAAATATGGAAGCGGGTCTCTTTTACGCCAAGCGATGCTGGGAGTTCGGCGTGCGTTATGTCGAGAACAATCGGCCTATCTTAACCAGCAATGAATCCGCTTCGGTGTATGATAAGTATCTCTATTTTACGATTGCGCTCCAACCGATGGGCGGATCGGAAGTGGGCTATAAAATCAGCAATGAGCTAGAGGGTTCTTAATGAAACTGGAAGCGAAAATTGGTCTTTTTGTCGTTTTGGGTCTGGTTGCTCTGATGCTGCTTTCGACTCAGGTCAACAATCTCGCCGGATGGAATCAGGAAGGTTATCGTGTCTATGCCCACATTAGTGACGCAACGGGGCTTGAGCGTCAGGCCAATGTCTCTATGAACGGGGTCAAAATTGGTAACGTCGAGGCGATTGCGATGGAGGGGCGGCAGGTGAAGCTCACCTTTTTGATCGCCGAAGGGGTGCAGATCGCCAAAGATTCCGTCGTGGTTGTCGCGCAGGAGAGCGTCCTGGGCTCAAAAATGGTCAATATCACCCAAGGATCGGATACCGCTTCCCTTGAGCCTGAAGGGTTGCTTGTCAACTTCAAGCAGTATGCCGCACTGGATGAGACAAGTGACTCAGTCAACGCGGCGGCGCGTGAGATCGAGCTGTTAATGAAGGATTTGCGCGAGGTACTCGATGAGACGCGCAAGGAAGATTTGCGCCAAGCGATCACTTCGTTTAGAGGCGTTGGA
>DZBC01000123.1 GCA_022729835.1 Sulfuricurvum sp.
AAGCCAAAGCCCATGGTTCCTAAACCACCCGAACTCACCCACTGTCGTGGTCTGGTAAAGGGGTAAAACTGCGCGCTCCACATCTGATGCTGACCTACATCGGTGGAGATATTGGCGCGATCTCCGAGCAACTGCCCCAGACGCTCAATGACCCATTGGGGCTTGAGTCGATCACCCTCTTCATTGTACGAAAGCGGATGCAAACGGTCAAAATTGGCGATGGTGTCACGCCATGAAGCGTAACGCTCCGGATTGACACTCTCTTTGGCCAGCGGCACCATCTCTTCAAGGACATTTTTCACATCACCGACGATGGGATAGTGGGCATTGACCAGTTTAGAGATGCTTGCTGGGTCAATATCGACGTGAATGACTTGTGCATTTTTGGCAAATTCGCTCAGTTTTCCCGTAACACGGTCGTCAAAGCGTGCACCCAGACCGATCACCAGATCGGTTGCACTCATCGCCATATTGGCGGCATACGAGCCGTGCATCCCCAACATGGAGATCAAAAGCGGATCGTCAAAGCGCAGCGTTCCGCGCGCCATAAAGGTTTCGACCGCCGGAATCTGTGTAATGGCGACAAATTCACGCATCAAATCGGCGGCATTGGCATTGATAATACCGCCACCCAAATAGAAGAGCGGGCGCTTGGCTGAGGCAATCGCTTCGACGGCTTTTTTGATCTGGCGGGTGTTTCCCTTGGTGGTCGGCTTGTAGGTTTCAAGTTCCACGGGCTTGCTGTAGTCAAACTCAGCAATCTGCGCCGTAACATCTTTGGGAATGTCTACATGTACCGGTCCTGGACGACCTGAAGCGGCGATATAAAAAGCCTCTTTGAGTATACGTCCCAAATCGGATGCGTCAGTGACAAGATAGTTGTGCTTGGTACAGCTTCGGCTGATCCCTACCGCGTCGATCTCTTGAAACGCATCAGTACCGATGAGTGACATCGGTACTTGACCGCTGATAACTACCAGCGGGATGGAGTCCATATAGGCATCTGCTAGGCCGGTCACTGCGTTGGTAAATCCCGGGCCTGAAGTGATCATCGCCACCCCGACCTTGCCGCTCGCCTTGGCGTAACCCTCTGCGGCATGTACCGCTGCTTGTTCGTGACGGGCCAAAATGTGTTGAAAATTATTTTGCTTGTATATCTCGTCATAGACGTTCATAATCGCACCGCCGGGATATCCAAAGACGGTATCAACATTTTCGGCAATCAATGCTTCGATAACCATCTGCGCACCGCTGATTCGCATGATTGACTCCTCTGAAAAAAAATGGCTGTATTATAGTCGATTGCGACTATAAATTGTGTTAATCGTAAAACGCTTTAAGCTGAATTTTACAGTAGCTCAGCGCTACCCCTTCGCGTAGCCCATCATCAATGACCATCGCTTCATCAAAACCCATTGTTGCATAGAGTTGCTCCATGATGGCGATACCGGTTAGAATGAGACTTTCCCGCCCCACTCCGACATATCGGGAGCGCTCTTGCTCCTGCATCGCCAAAAGTGCTTGAAGTGCTTGGGCTATCTTATTACATGTAAGCATGTAGCCATTAATGTGCTCTGGATTGTACGTAGAGCACTCCATTCCCAGTAAATACGATGCCACAGTGGTAGGCGTTCCTGCCGTGGCGATCAACATATCTGGGCGACCATGCACTTCATAGCATTGAGTTACATACTCACTCACCGGCTCCATCGATGTGCGCACCAAATGCTCAAGATGGTGTGATACGTCGCAACGCTGTGAGAGTGTAACGATACCGATTGGAAAACTGCGGCTGAAGGTTAGATCGTCAAAGCGAAAAATCACTTCGGTCGATCCCCCTCCGATATCAATCAGCGCGTAGCGTCGCGCTGCAATCCCCAATGAGGATAAACGATATTCAACACCTTTGAGGGTGTAGGCGGCTTCCGACTCAGCATCGATAATGCGAAAACGCACTCCGGTACGCCGTGAGAGCGTCTCGATCACCGCATCGGCATTGCTTGCCTGACGCATCGCTTCCGTCGTCACCGCATCGATCAAAGCGCCCTCAAACGAAAACTCCGCCTTTGCCACCTCAATCGCATCAATGATACGCTCAATCGCTGCGTCGCTGATCTTACCACTTTCATGTAGGTCTTCCGCCGTTTTAACAGCGCGTTCAAAAGTCCACAAAACACGTTTTGTCTCACCATCAAAAGCCAACATACGGCAGGTATTGGAACCTAAATCGATACTGATCATACCCGCGAATCCGTAATATTTTGCAGCATCATTTTGGGAAACCACACCGAGAGATCCCCTTGCAGTGCCTCTTCAGTGACAAACACTTGGCAATTACTCAGATTAAACCGCTCAACAAAGTAGCGAATCGAATCATCCTCACCGAAGATTGCCAGATAATTGCGTATTCCTATTTCTATGCTCGCCACGGGTGCGCTGCGTATCAAGGCCTGCTCTAGCTGCGCCATTGCGCACTGTGCAAAGAGGTGTCCCATTGCTTCGTATTTGGCATCAACATCCATATAATGCTCAAATGATGCAGACAAAGCGGCTACGTCGCCTTTGGCAACATGACGCATTGCGGCATCGACGCTCTTGCTCCACCCCTCTTCAAGCTCCATCCCCTCTTTAGTCTCATAAAGCAAAGGATAAGAGGCGAGATAAGAGAATGCGTTTTTAATGTTCCCCGAAGCAATCGCATCGTGCAAGAGGCGTTTGGCTTTGATCGTATCGTGCATTTGCTGTACTTCCGTGGCAAAATCGGGAAACACACCCAACATTCCGATCAATTTTTGAGCGGTGATATAGTCCTCTTCCAGATACGCCTGCTGTGCCCGTATAAAGAGCTTGTCGGCGTAAGCGTTGACGGCGTGATACTCTTCAAACTCCATCAAAAAAGGGTGATTTTTTACCAGTTCAAACATCTTCACAAACTCTTTTTGTGCAATGATCTTTTTGAAATAGAGATAGAGCTTGCGCTCGGAAAAGAGCTGCTGGATCAGTATCGCTTTTTCGGAGATACCCCGAAAAGGTGCCAGTAGAATCTTCGCCTCTTCGTCACCGTTTTTCTCAAGAATCAGCTCTTGCGCCTTCATAAAGAGCACTTTCCAGCGCTTTTCCATCTTTTTATAGAGATCGGAATCTTCAAAAATTTTATACTGCTTCGCCATCGAATAGGCCAGCGGATAGCGTCTCTCCTCGACATATTTCTGAAAAACAGTGTACTGTTCAAAATCTTTGAGGATCTGATTGATAAAGAGATTTTTTTTGGAAACCGTGCGAAAAGGCTCCATAAGGGCAATGGCGGCGTTTTTGTCAGAGGCCGCTAACAGTTTTTTTGCTTTGGAGATAGTAGCTTCCCAGATTCGTTCCGCACCTTTGTAGAGTTCGGAATACATCAAAACAGGATTACGATCAACCTCTTCATAAAATTTTGGGTACTCCCTTCGGTTAATCATCATGGAGAGCCGCTCTTGATCACCAAAAAGCGGGTAAAAACCGACGTTCCCCTCAATCGTACCGACTGCCAGTCGAAAACCTTCCTTTATAAAACCCAGAGCACTGACCGTTTCGCCGACTTTGAAGTACTTTTGACTGAGCAGTTCATAACTTTCCAAATCGTATAAGGCAATATAGCCCATCTTGGTACCCACAAACAAAAAACGATAGTCGTGACTGACGGCCATGGCCGTCGCGTCGTCGTTGACCTTGGTCATACGTTTTAGATTTTTGCCGTGGTTGATATCCCAGACGATTAAGCCACCCTCTCGATCAAGCGAAAGTAGGCGTAGCGAAGGAAGAAAGATGAGTTTATAAACGGCACCAGCGTGACCGCGCAGTTTGTGCGGTTTTTTCATCGTTGCTAGGTTGAGTAGTGTGATGCTTTTATCGTAGCTTCCCGTTGCCAACCACTGGCCATTGTCACTAAAAGCAGCCGTGGTTACGTAGTCTGCGTGCGGAGGAAGATTGAATGCGAGTTTTCCGGTCTTGAGTGACCATGCGAAAGTTTTACCGTCTTGTCCTGCGGTCACAACATAGCGACCTGCTGGATCGATGGCAACGCTCTCCACCTCTCCTTGGTGACGTCCTGCCTTGAAGAGCAAGCCTTTTTTGGCAACCGAAAAGATAGCTGCTTTGTTGCTTTGCGGAATGATCGAAGCGCACAAACCGCCACCCACGGCGATATCTACATGGCTTCCATAGAAGCGTTCATGCACAATATTGGTCTTGAATCCGCCGACTACTTTATAGTCGGTAACGTTGATCAAGCGCAGGGCATTGTGAGCATCAATCACTGCGAGTGTGCCATCGTTTAGCATCTTCAGTAGCAAAACGCTTTGTTTGATGCTAAACGACTTTTCCGGGGTCATTATCGATACTCACTGCTCAGGTAGCCGTGCAACAACAACAGGGCCCTGATCTGATCTTGATGCTCTTTACCTTTGGTCTCTAGGTGAATGGTGACATTGGCGTCGCCGTAGTCCAGATCGGTAGAGGTGCGGTCGTACGCGATATGGACGATGTTGGCTTGTAGTTCTTTGAGTAGTAGTGTCAGTTGCATCAGTGAGCCTGGTTTATCCACCAGTGTCACCACCAGCTTCATTTTACGATGGGATTTGATCAATCCCTTTTCGATGATAACCGAAAGCAGCGTTACGTCTACATTGCCGCCGCTGAGCACCGCAGCCACTTTTTTGCCCTTGAGATGGGGCAGCTTGTGGTGCATCAGTGCCGCCACGCCGACCGCACCCGCTCCCTCGACGACCAGTTTTTGGCGTTCTAGCAAAAAGAGCATCGCACTGGCAATCTCCTCATCATCCACCGTAATAAAACGATCCACATAGCGGCGGATCAGCTCTAGTGTTTTTGGCGATGCGTTACGCACCGCGATACCGTCGGCGATGGTGCGCACGCTCATGGAATCGACCGGTCGGCCCAGGTCAAAGGAGTTGCGCAGTGCCGGCGCTCCCGCCGCGCCCACACCGATCACCTCGATATGCGGCGCAAACTCTTTAATGGCAAGCGCAATCCCGCAAATCAATCCACCGCCACCCACTGGCACCAAAATTGCATCAAGATCATGGATCGCTTCGAGTATCTCAAGGGCGATGGTACCCTGCCCCGCAATCACTTCGTCGTCTTCAAAAGGATGCACAAAAACACGAGCGTGTTCGCGTTCGTACGTCTTAGCAAAGGCAAAAGCGTCGTCGTAGTTGCTGCCATGCAAGATCACCTCCGCGCCGTAGTGGCGTACACCGTTGACCTTGGTGAGCGGTGTGGATTCTGGCATGACGATGGTTGCTGCTATGCCAAAATGCGCCGCCGCATACGCCACCCCCTGCGCATGGTTGCCCGCACTCGCCGCAACGACGCCTCTGGCCTTTTCCGCCTCACTAAGCGAGGCGATACGGTTGTAAGCACCGCGCAGCTTAAAAGCCCCCGTCGATTGAAGGTTCTCTTTTTTGAGATACACCTCACAGCCGCTAAGGCTGCTTAAAAGCGGCGCATAGGCAAAAGGGGTTGCGGCAATCACCCCCTCAAGCCGCGCTCTCGCCTCTAAAATGGCGTTACATGTAAGCATTAAAAGAGGTTACGGTGCTCGACCATGCTACAGTGGTTTTGCACCACCTGCATGCCAGCTTCTTTGGCTTTTTGTGCCGCCGCGTTGTTGACGATCCCCTTTTGGGCCCAAAAGACTTTTACGTCGCCACGCTTGATGCAGGCATCGGCGATGGCATCAAGGGCATCGGGTTTGCGAAAAATATTGACCATATCCACCGAAAATGGAATATCATCGAGCGAGTGGTAGACGGTTTCGCCGAGTATCTTATCCTCTTTGGGATAGACGGGGACAATTCTAAACCCGTGTTCTTGAAGATACTTAGCCACGATATGACTGTCTTTGTCTGGATCAGGAGATAACCCCAAAACGGCGATGGTTTTAACGTTTTGAAAAATGGCTTTGATCTCTTCGCGGTTGGCATTTACCGATGGAAATTCGCATTCGTGAGACATGTTAGTTACCTTGTAAATTTTAAAACCTATATTATATCACGCTCTGCTTGTTGCGCTATCATTCCCTCTTGCCCTATACGATAAAGCGCAAAATCGTAGCGCACCGGATCGTTTGGATCGAAGGTTTTGAGCGTACATGTAAGCTCAATCGCCGCAAGGCGACACCATTTTCATCCCCGCTCAAGCTTATAGTTTTTCTTACGTTCGCTTGAGCCCTCTATGCCAAGTTGCATCCGGTATTTGGCGATGGTGCGGCGTACCATCGTGACGCCGAATTTTTGCTGTACGAGTTCGAGCAGTTTCATGTCGCTGAGCGGTTTTTGGCGCGGCTCTTTTTGACCAGTTCGCTCACGTACTCTTTGATGGCGGCATTGGAGACCTCTTCGTCGATGGCGGCAACGAAGAACTCCTTCATAGGGATCATCCCCCGTTCGCAAGCGATG
>DZBC01000124.1 GCA_022729835.1 Sulfuricurvum sp.
ATGAAGAGTACCGCGACGCGGCGGTGCAGACTATCGAAGCGATCCGAGAACTGCGCACCCGCCATAGCGAAGTCGGCGCGGTGCTGGGGCTTTCCAACATCTCGTTCGGTCTGGATAAGAACGCCCGCCCCTACCTCAACTCGATCTTCCTTGACCACTGTGTCAAGGCGGGACTCACCGCCGTGATCATCAACGTCGCGCACATTATCCCGCTCTCCAAAATCAGCGAAGCCGATCAAAAAGCGTGTAACGATCTGCTCTTTGATACCAAACCAAACGGTCAAGCGCTTTTTGACTTTATCGAGCACTTCGGCTCCAAAGAAGCGGTCGATCACGCCGCAGAGGATGAGGCCTACAACGCCCTGAGTCCGGAGCTTAAAATCCGCAAACTGCTGATGGATGGCGACAAAGAGCGCATGTTGCCGCTGGTAGAATCCGTACATGGTAGCCTCGGGGCCGAGCGCATCGTCAATGAGATCCTGATCGATGCCATGAAAGAGGTGGGCGAGCTTTTTGGGAGCGGCAAAATGCAGCTTCCCTTTGTACTACAAAGCGCCGAGACGATGAAAGCCACCGTCGATGCCCTTCAACCCTACCTGCCCAAAAGCGATAAAACCACTGAAACGACGCTCATTTTAGGCACCGTCAGGGGCGACGTGCATGATGTGGGCAAAAATCTGGTGGACATCATCCTCAGCAACAACGGCTTTAAGGTGATCAACCTCGGGATCAAAGTGGGTATCGAAACCTTTATCGACACCCTCAAAAGCTCAGGCGCGCAGGCCATCGGCATGAGCGGTCTGCTGGTCAAATCGACGCAGGTGATGAAAGAGAACCTCCATACGCTCAAAGATGCAGGCATCACGATTCCCATACTGCTCGGCGGCGCGGCACTGACGCGAAATTTCATCGATGAGTACTGCCGCCCCTACTATGACGGCCCCATCTTCTACTGCAAAGACGCCTTTGACGGCGTGACCGCCATGAGCCGCATCGAAAAAGGCAATTTTGATACCGAGTTACATGTAAGAGAGGAGCTAGAAGAGACCCCAGAGCGCGAAGAGGTGATCATTCCCCCTTTTGAGCAGCTCTCCATGCCCTCGCGCGACGTGCGTGTGCCGACCCCGCCCTTTTGGGGGCGGCGCGTCATCACCCTCACTCCTGCGCAGGTCAATCTGGCCTTTGAGTGGATCAACCATAAGGTGCTCTTTAAACAGCGCTGGGGCTATAGCTCCAAAGGGATGGAGAAAGCCGCCTACCGCAAGCAGCTCGACACCGTCGTGTGGCCCGCGTATGAGCGGCTCAAAGCGCAGTTTATCGACCAAAAACTCTTCGAGCCGACGCTCCTTTACGGCTACTACCCCGTGCGCAGCAGTGACCGCAGCCTCTATATCTTCGATGAGGGCGAAGGCTTTACATGTAACGATGACATCAACCGCGAAAGCCTCGCTACCATCGTCGGCCGCGCCACGCATGAGCTGCACTTTCCGCGCCAGCGCAAAAAGCCGCACCGCTGCTTAAGCGACTTTTTTCACCATGAGCGCCACGACGTGATGGCCCTTAGCTGTGTGAGCGCCGGCGCCAAACTCAGCGCCTATGAAAAAGAGCTCTACGACGCGGGTAAATTCACCGAGTATTATCAGGTACACGGTCTGGGCGTCGAGCTGGCCGAAGCGCTCGCGGAGATGGTGCACAAACAAGTACGGCTCGATCTGGGCATCTGCGAGGGCGAGGGCAATACCCTAGCCGACGTGCGCATGAACCGCTACGCGGGGTGTCGCTACAGCTTCGGCTACCCCGCTTGCCCCGATCTAGAGCAAAACCGCGTCGTCTTTGATCTGCTGCGGCCCGAAGAGTTTGGCATAGAGCTCTCCGAAACCTTCCAGATCCACCCCGAACAGTCCACCGTAGCGCTGGTGGTGTACCATCCTAATGCCACATATTTCAGCATTTAAGTGCTCAATTTTTCGCTTTTTACGATTATTAGTATTTTTTAAGCGTCAGTAGCCTACGATTCGCCATCTTATTTCAAAGGATGGGTATGAATCGTTTTACTATGTTTGTAGGTGCTTCGGCACTTGCACTTTTAACAGCTTGTGGTGGCGGAAGTGACAGTGATGGCGGTAAGGACTCATCTTCTTCGGTCCCAAGCTCACAAGCTTCGAGTGCAAGCTCCATTCAAAGCTCCGTTGCATCAAGCCAAAGTTCCGTTCAAAGTTCTATAGCTTCAAGCGTCAGCTCATCTGCGAGTTCTGTGCTCTCCAGTGCCGGTGGGTCAACTTCTTCTGTGCCTGCTAGCTCAGCTACATTTACAAAAGCCAAAAAAGACCTCGC
The DNA here is from genome assembly GCA_022729835.1 of Sulfuricurvum sp. Lineage (GTDB taxonomy): Bacteria > Campylobacterota > Campylobacteria > Campylobacterales > Sulfurimonadaceae > JAFGUB01. The sequence goes on from DZBC01000124.1 coordinate 2,335, forward strand.
AGCCTTTGGTGCTTTTGATTTTCAAGGTGCTTTAGGAAGCGCTGCAGCAATTGCTTCCGGTAGCGCTCCCAAGCTTCGCACCGATATATCGGCTTATGTGTGTCCCAATGGCGGTACTGCTGATGCCAGTGCAAACGGCATGACATACAAGAACTGCGTCAATGGCACAATGAAAACCAATGGTTCAGTGACGTACTCTAACGTCACTGCTTCAGAAACATCCGTTTCCGGAACCTATAAGTTCAACAACTATATGGTTGAGATAGAGGACGAATCAACCCTGATGAACCTGACTATTAAACTATCTGCCAATCTAAGCAGCTACCAAGTTATCAGTTATGACGCAACCATCGACGGGTCGGCTGAAGTCGAGCGTCCGGGGCACTCTGATAAAGTCACCCTTAATAACTACAAAGTACATGTAGCCAACAATGCGTACACGATTAGCGGCAGCGTAACCGTAAACAGCAATCCTGACACATGCGGCGCAAACGGCACCTACACATATAAAACGATATCGCCTCTCACTTATGGCAGCGACTTCCGCATCAATGGCGGAACTCTACAAGTCGGCAGTACCTCTTACGTCTTCAACAGCAACGGTACAGTAACCGTCAATGGCGAAACCTATACACTTGCCGAACTCGAAAACAGTTGCTCTCTCTAATGTCAAGGTCCCTTTGGGCCCTTGCAACTATCTTCTAAAAAACTTCTTTTACTTTTCATTTTAGTTAGCCTGAGAACAACAATAGCGCATACATGAAAATTCAGGAAGCTCAAATATAGTCAATTCGCTCGATTGAGCTACACTATGGTGCGCCAGCCTTCCTATTTGGTAACAAACACGTTACTTCCTTTCATTTCTGTGTGTTCAAAACGTAATTGATTTTGCTTATGATGTTTTACATACTCAAAGCCCCACCCAAAAGGAACATCATGTATCCAAGCACACTTAAGCGCTTTTCAATGGCGGTATTGCCGTTGTGCGCGGCTCTCTCTTTGCAAGCGCATACCCTCCTCATTACCGAAGTCAACTCAAATGCCACTGGCGATGACTTTTTTGAACTTTACAACTACGGCACACAAACCATTGATCTTGAGGGGTGGAAGTGGATTGATTCTGATGCAACATTTTCAAGTTCTGATGCCATCACTTTTAGCGGAGTCACTATCCCTGCAGGCGGTGTATTGGTAGTTTCCAAAACCGCTGATGCATCTGCTTTTAGAACTACATGGGGGATCGATGGCAGCGTAGCTGTTTATGCTGCCAGCGGTAAAGGACTCGGCGGCGGTGATGCTGTCGTTGTGTTTGACAGCAACGGTAGCGTTGCGGCAGCGGCCAACTACGGCACGAGCAATATCACGGCTTCCGATGCCACGGTGATTGCGCCTATTCCTGCCTCGGTGGGCGGACATGCGGGCCTTGCCGCAGGCGGCAGCAACGCCAAAGCTTCTATGATTTGGGATGCAAGCTCTTTTGTAGTGCCGCGCTATATTGCCGCCGAAGTTGCGCTGTTAGGCAGTACAGCGCAGGCTGGTGATACGCTCTCCATCGGCTCTCCGGGTGTGGTTGGCACTGCTCCGCTAATCATTACCGAAGTCAACTCCAACGCCACCGGCGGCGACTTCTTTGAGCTGTATAACCATGGTGCTTGGGATATCAATCTTTCCGGTTGGAAATGGATCGATGATTCCGCCACACAGCTAGCTAATGCCGGCACTGTCACTTTTGGAGACATTGCGGTTCCCGCTGGAGAGACTTTGGTGGTAGGGGCTTTTGCTGCAGGCTCGGTCGATGCATTTAAAAGCGCATGGAGCCTAGACGGCGCTACTTTGGTCTATGCCAACGGTGGACCAGGTCTTGGCAAAGGCGACGCCGTGGTGCTTTATAACCCACATGCACGTGTTGCGGCTGCGGTGAACTATGATCTCAACTCAACCACGTTGGCCGCATCTGACGGTACGGCAATCGTAGGACTCAGTACGCTTGGTGTAACCAACCATGCAGGAGTGGCCTTGGGCGGCTCAGTAGAAGCCGATTCGCTGATCTGGGATACCCTCTCGACGAGCCATCCGACCTACATCAATCCTACCTCAGGAGCATTGGGTATGCCCGCAAGCGGCACTTTGGGTACACCGGGAGCATCAGGGCTTACAAGCGGCGGTTCAAGCTCTTCGGAGTCTTCAAGTTCATCTGAGAGCTCCAGCTCCTCTGAGGGTTCTAGCAGCTCTGCAGGCGCTCCCGATGTCAATCCCGATCTGATCTTCGAGACCGTAGAGTACTACCCGCAAAGCACCACCGTCGAAGGGGCATCGGATGCTTCGACCGCGCTCAAACTGGCCGGAAACTACCTGCTCGTAGGCGATGACGAAGCCAACCGTCTGCGCCTCTACCCTGCCGCCGGCGGCACGGCGCTCAAAGAGTTCTCATTTGCGCCCGATATGAACACCTCCGGCGAACTCGACCTTGAGGCTTCGACGCTTGCGGGTTCTACCTACTATATCATCGGTTCTCACTCCAACTCCAAAGACGGAGATGAGGAGAACAGCCGTGAACACCTATTGGCTTATACCCTGCAAGACGGCGGTATGGATACTAATTTGACTTTTCAATGGCGCTACACCGCTCTTGAAGACGATCTGGTCGCTTGGGATAATAACAACACGCACGGCCTCGGTGTTGCCTATTTCGGGTTTGGTGCTTCGGCACACGGAGGTGTTATTCCTGAAAACCTTAACGGCTTCTCCATTGAAGGCTTGAGCGTATCGCCCGATGGCGAGAGCCTCTATCTGGGCTTTCGCGCTCCGGTCACCTATGCCGACACGAGCGACAAAGCGCTCATTATTCCCCTAAGCATTGCGTCGCTGCAAGGCGGAAGCGCTGTGTTTGGCGATCCGATCTTTTTAAATCTCGGCGGCCGCGCCATTCGCTCTATCAAAAAGGTCGGAACCGACGACTACCTGATCATCGCAGGCCTTAGCGGCTCCACGCGCAGCGAAGTACTCCAAAATTTCCGCTTCTACCGCTGGAGCGGCAGTGCTGCAGATGCGCCTGTAGAGTACGATGCCAACCTTGATGCACTCCGCTCCGTCACACTTGGATCACTCGAATCCATTGCCGAACTTAAAGAGGTCAACGCTACAAGCTACGTACATGTGCTAGAGGACAACGGCGATACCCTGTGGGATGCCAACACCACAGCTTCCAAAAAACTCCCTTATGCACAGCAGAAGTTTCGCGGTCACTGGATCGCTCTTGGAAGCCCCGTTGTCTCACCGAGTACAGCAACACTGACCGGCGCCGACAGCAGTATCATCTCCGGCAACGCCTTACATGTAAGCTTCAATCAGGGTGTGCGATCGGCAGCGGGCAGCTTTGTGATCCACCGCGCCGCAGACAACGCCGAGGTTGCCCGTCTTGATGCCAACGACAGCAATGTCAGCTTCGATTTCAACCGTGTCTCCATTCGTCTGAGCTTGAGCGCGGGTAATTACTACCTAAACAGCGTGAATGCTCTAAGTGATCATTACGGGCGTAGCGTCACACTGACGCGCAGCGACTTTAGCGTTGTTGAGCGTCCACACTATCCGCTCATTATCACCGAAGTCAACTCCAACGCCACCGGCGGCGACTTCTTTGAACTCTACAACTACAGTTGCGACGATATCAATCTTAGCGGCTGGAAGTGGGTTGATGACGCTGCTAATCCAACTGATGCCGTGACGTTTGGGGATCTGATCATTCCGGCCAAAGGGGTGGTCGTCATTAGCAACCTTGCTTCAACAACGATCACCACATTTAAAACCGTCTGGAGTCTCGATGTTAATGACACCGTATACGCCGATGTGGGACCGGGTCTTGGTAAAGGCGACAGTGTTGTGGTCTTTGATGCCAACGACTTTGTCGCCGCATCGATCAACTACGGCATTAATCCCATCACCGCCTCCGACGGTACAGTGATCGCACCGCTAGGCAGCAGCATAACCCAGCATACCGGCTTGCTCTTTGGCGGCACCGCAGAGAAGAACTCGCTTGTTTGGGACGGCGTCTCCACTTCGACGCCAAGCTACACCGCTGCCGTTTTAGATACCTTAAGCGTTTATGCCAACACTTCA
>DZBC01000125.1 GCA_022729835.1 Sulfuricurvum sp.
TCTGCTCATCGCCCTCGATGACGTGGCCGGGGGGATGCTGCGTCCGCACCTCTTTTGCAAGCCCATCGCCAAACGCCCACAAGACCGCGAAGCGCTCTTACATGTAGCTCTTGAGGCGCACCCAAAAGTGATGTTCGGCTCCGATTCCGCGCCCCATCCGCAACACAAAAAAGAGTCCTGCGGCTGCGCGGCAGGGGTCTTTACTGCGCCCATTGCTCTGCAACTTCTGTGTGAACTCTTTGATCGTCACGGCAAACTTGAGAATCTTCAGCCCTTTGTTAGTGACAACGCCCAGATCATCTATGGCCTTTGCCCGGAGTTTAAAGAGGTGGTGCTCTCCAACCGGCCCTTTTTGGTGCCCGAGAAGTACGGTGACGTGATCCCGATGTACGCCGGAGAGCATATCGGCTGGACAATCGAAAGTGTCAACTAAGATTCTTCTACTTGAAGACGATGCCCTCTTTGGCGAAAGTCTTTGCGACTATCTTGAGGAGTGTGGCTGTGACGTCTTACATGTACGCGACGGCGAGCGGGCGCTTGAGGCGACCTATGTGGGGCGCTTTGACTGCTATCTGCTTGATATCAATGTTCCGCTGCTCGACGGTCTAGCGCTTCTGGCCTCTTTGCGCGGTGGACACGATACGACGCCGGCTATTTTTCTCACGTCACATACGGACAAAAGCGTACTTTGTGAAGCCTTTGAGACGGGATGCGACGACTACCTCAAAAAGCCCTTTGATCTGGACGAACTTTGGATGCGTATTGGGGCGCTGCTGCGTCGGGTACGCGGGGATCGGCGCTGGTGCGTGGGCGCACTGTGCATCGATCTGGAGCGCAAAATAGCGACGATAGATGGGCGCGAACTGCGATTGGCGGCCAAAGAGCTTTCGCTCTTGGCGCTCTTGATGCGTGATGCGGGATCGGTGGTGAGTAAGGAGATGATTGTAGAGTCGCTCTGGACGCCGGCTGAAGGGGTGAGTGATGGGGCCATTCGTGTCTATATCAACCGTCTCAAGCAGGAGTTGGAGGGGTTTAGCATCGAAAATATCCGTGGGGTAGGGTATCGGCTTGTTCCGTAATCTGACTTGGGTGATTTTGGGCTACTACTTTGCCAGTGTATTTTTGGTGCTCGCTGGGGTTTATTTCACGCTTTTTACCCTCAAGATCGATTCTCCTTTTTTGCTTTTGGTGATCGCAGGGGTACCGACGGTGCTCATGGGGATGCTTATGGCCACGCTCGCCCTAGAGCCGCTGCGTAGCCATTTTGAGCAGCTTGAGCGCTTCACCAAAGAGACCCTGCATGAACTCAACCTACCCATCAGCACCATCACGGCCAACGCCTCTATGCTCAAAAAAAATTGCACCGACGACAAGAACTTTCGGCGTCTGGAACGCATCGAAGAAGCGACGTCGATGCTACGTGCACGCCACAATGAACTAAGCTATCTCATCAAAAAACAGATGCAGCAAGAGCAGGTCGCCACTTTTGCTCTGGACGCGTTGCTTGGAGAGCGCATAGATTTTCTCTCGGCACTGTATGGGCGGTTTGAGTGGAGTGTCGCTATAGAGCCGATGAGTATCCGCGCCGATGCGATGGGGCTTGCAAAGGTGATCGACAATCTGATCGAAAATGCCGTCAAATACTCAGGAGTGTCGCGGCGCATCGAAGTGGAACTCGCAGATGCGAGGCTTCGGATTACTGATTTTGGGGTAGGGATGGATGAGGGGGTGTTGCTGCATATTTTTGATCGCTATTACCAAAACGATGCTACTATGCCGGGTTTTGGTATCGGGCTGCATCTGGTAAAGCGCTATTGTGATCGCCACAAGATCGGCTTACATGTAAAGAGTGTTAAAGATGAGGGCACCACCGTAGTGCTCAATTTCAAAGAGGTAAACGTGTGATGGAACAGGCACAGTGGCTCCAAAGCGCCGAAGCGGCGCTCGATTATGGTGTGATGGGTATTTTGGTGGTGATGAGCATCGTGTCGTTGTGGCTCTTTGTTGAGCGGCTGATGTTTTACCGCAGCATACGTATCGAGGAGTATGAAAGCCGAGAATTACTAGAGCTTGATCTCTCCGACAATCTCTCAACCCTCTCTGCTATCGGTGCAAATGCTCCTTATGTGGGGCTTTTAGGAACGGTTTTTGGCATTATGTTGACTTTTTATGCGCTGGGTGATGCGGGCAGTGTCGATCCGAAAAAAATCATGACGGGACTCGCACTCGCGCTCAAAGCGACCGCGATGGGGCTGGTGGTGGCGATCCCATCTATCGCCTTTTATACGGCGGCACTACGCAAAATGGAGCGCATTGTCGCTCACTATGATGCTAAAGCGGAGATGATGAAGCGTGAAACCGCGTAAGAAATTTGACTCGATCAACGTTATCCCCTTCATTGACATTATGCTGGTGCTGTTGGTGATGGTGCTCACCACTGCAACCTTCATAAAGCAAGGCATCATCCCCGTCGATCTGCCAAAGGCGCAAAAGAGCGAAGCAGCCAAAGAGAGCCAAGAGGTGCATATCGGTGTTACCAAGGGGGGCAAGCTTTTTTTTGAGAAAAAGGAGCTGAGTAGCGCCGAACTTGAAACCGCACTCTCAAAGATCGATAGAAGCCAAACCGTCGTGCTCGCTTCGGATAAAGAGGCGCAGTTTCAAGACTTCGTGACGGTGATGGATATCCTCAAAAAGTTAGGACACGAACAGCTCTATATTCAGACCAAAGAGTAGGATGCTGCCGATCCTTGGGCGCAAAAGCGACATACTGCGTTACGGATAAAAGCATGATAAAAGAGCTTAAAAGTACTTGATTTTTGGTTTGCAGGTGGTGGCCAATCTCGGAATCGAACCAAGGACACAGTGATTTTCAGTCACTTGCTCTACCGACTGAGCTAATTGGCCATTTGTTGAAGGCCGAAATTATAACGGCCTAAAAGTTAAGATTCGCTTAACCCTTGAACAAAAGCCTTAAAGAGGTTGCCGCGCTCGACATAAGAGCTAAATTGGTCCAAACTGGCAGCGGCGGGAGAGAGCAGTGCGACACTTTCGAGGGTGTGGCGGGGGTGGATACTCTTTACGGCTTGTTCTAGAGTGCTACATGTAAAGAAAGCACAGTTGCTACGCGTCGCTAGATCGGCCAAACGAGCTTGGTTGGAGCCGATGAGGTAGAGGGTTACATGTAAGCCTTTCAACCCTTCAAAGAGCGGTTCGAGCGGAACGCCCTTGTCGTCACCTCCGACGATGAGGTGGAGTTCGTGATCCGCGTAGACTTTGAGCGCTTCAAGCGCCGCGTCGATATTGGTGGCCTTGGTGTCGTTGACCCAAAGGCGCCCCTGTGCGTCACGTAGCTCTTCTTGGCGGTGCGCTTCGATCACAAAGGTGTTGATGCGGTCGTAATCGATACGGTCGAAGAGGATTTTGTCACACCCCATTGCAAGCAGCGCATCCATCAAAAAAGCGCCTTTGAAGCGGATTTTTTCGGTGTAGATTCCAAAGTGGCGGGCAAGGTCTTCTGGAGTGTCATAGCAGATTTTGAAGCCACGGGTGGGTACATCGGCGTATTTGCGCGGCAAAATAATCGCCTCACCCTCTCTCATCCGCGCCAATGGGCTGAGCTTGTCCGCTTCGTAGGCCTCAAAACTGCCGTGCCAGCTGATGTGATCGGGAGTGATAGGTAAAATGACATAAAGATTGGGTGTGGCATGGTGGGTGTAATGCAGGCTAAAGGAGCTGGTCTCCAGAATCCAGATCGCTTTGTGCGCATCCATTGCCGCAAGCGGTAGGCCGATGTTTCCTCCCTCCTGAGCGCCACGATCAGCCAGTAGATATTGGGTCATTTGGGTGGTGGTGGTTTTGCCATTGGTGCCGGTGATCCAGATCGAGAAGGGCATGATAGAGGCAAAAAGGTCATATTCGCCCATCAGATGTTTTGCGGAGCGAATGAGCGGATGAGAAGGGGGTATCCCCGGCGAGGGAACTTCAAGTGTTGAGTAGCGCGGATCAAACTCGCTAGGCGGCTTGATGTGGTTGCCGTGCTCGTCTTTGAAGGGTTTGGTGACTTTATCGTCATAAAAGGTGGTAGGGCCAAAACGTTTGGCAATTGCCTGAGTGGTTTTGCCGTAGCCAAAGAGAGCGGTCGGTTTCATCAGCGAATCTTTAGCGTAATGAGGGCGAGCAGGTTGGAGAGCATGGCAATGATCCAAAAGCGCACGATGATCTTATTCTCGGCCCAGTTTTTCATCTCGAAATGGTGATGGATGGGGGCCATGAGAAAGATCCTTTTTTTACGGAGCTTGTAGCTGCCGATCTGCAAGATGACCGAAACGGTTTCGATCACGAAGATGAGTCCGATGAGCAGCAAAAGAATTTCGCTTTTGGCAATGACACCCATAAAACCGATAAAGGCACCCAGGGGCAGTGAGCCGCTGTCTCCCATAAAAACTTCGGCAGGGTGGGCATTAAACCACAAAAAGCCGACCAATGCACCCATAAGCGCACTTGAGACGATGGCCACTTCGCCGACGCTTAGATTGGGCATCAAAAGGTAGCTACTTAGCCCTGCGTGGCCAATGATATAGGCGATGATTCCCAGCGACATAAGTGCAGCAATGGAGGGGACGGCAGCAAGTCCATCCAGCCCATCGGTGAGATTGACCGCGTTGGACGAAGCGATCATCACCAGCGCCCAAAAAAACACCGCACTCCACTGCATATCAAACACAGGATTTTTGACAAAAGGTAGATAGAGCATACTGTCAAAGTGCGCATAAGCGTAGAGCAGTAGTGCCACGGCAGTGCTTACACCGAGTTGCATCAAGAGTTTATGGCGTGCGCTTAGTCCGGCAAGATTGGCTTTTTTGGTTACTTTGCCCCAATCATCAATCAAGCCGATCAGCGTAAAAAATAGCAAGACGGCGATACCCAGCAGGGCGTAGGTGTTTTCGAAGCGCACACTCAGTAGCGAGGCGACGATGGTAGAAACGATAAAAACAATCCCTCCCATCGTCGGTGTTTTAGCTTTCTCTTTGTGGGCATTGACATAATCGCTAATGGGTTGGTGGCGTCCCCCGCTTTGCGCCCATCGGATAAAACGCGGCATCAGGGCAAGGGTGAGCAGCAAAGCGATAAAAAAGGCGAATCCGGCGCGTACGGTGATGTACTGAAAGAGGTTGATATTCCATTCGCTATAAAGAAGATAAAGCATCGGTGCGGTGATCCTACATGTAGTGTAAAGAAGCTAAAAGCGCCATTTTATTATAATGCGCCACAATCAACAGTTAAAGGATCGATTTTGGCCAAAAAAACGCTTCTAATTATTACGGACGGCATCGGATATAGTCCGAAGCACGAATCCAATGCATTTTTTAACGCGCACAAGCCGACCTACGATCGGCTCTTTGCAGAGGTGCCGCACTCCCTCATTGATACCTTTGGCCTGAGTGTCGGCTTGCCAGAAGGGCAGATGGGCAACTCTGAAGTGGGTCATATGACGATTGGAAGCGGTCGGATACTGTATCAAGATCTGGTCAAGATTTCGCTCTCGCTAAAAGAGGGGACGCTTGCTGGCAACGGTGTATTTTCCACTCTGTTGGAAGGTTCATCAACCCTGCATCTCATTGGATTGATGAGTGATGGCGGTGTGCATTCGCATATCGAGCATATTATCGGCATGGCCAAAATTGCCGCCGATGCACTTAAAACGGTCTGGTTGCATCTCATTACCGACGGGCGCGACGTTTCGCCGACCTCTGCACCTCAGTATCTGCGCCAGCTTCAGCCGTATTTGAGTGAGCGGATCAAAATTGCCACGATCGGCGGACGTTTTTATGCAATGGACCGTGACAACCGTTGGGACCGAGTCGAGAAGGGCTACAACGCCATCGTTTGCGCCGAACCTAAAACTGCGCTGGGCGCTATGGAGTATATCGAGGCCTCTTATGCCAAAAATGAGACCGATGAGTTTATTGCACCGAGCGCTTTTGAGGGGTATGAGGGGTTTAAAAGTGGCGACGCAGTCATCACCGCCAACTTCCGCTCTGATCGTATGCGTGAGCTCTCCGGCGCGATCGGCTTGGAGGATTTTAGTGGTTTTACGCGCCACTACGTCCCTATTATTTTGGCGACCATGACGGAGTATGATAAGAATTTTCCGTTTCCGATTCTCTTTACCAAAGATAGCCCGGAGCAAACCCTCGCGGAGGTTATCAGTGCTGCGGGATTGCGCCAACTGCACACGGCTGAGACCGAGAAATACGCACACGTCACCTTTTTTTTCAACGGCGGTATCGAAGAGCCTTACGCCAATGAGACCCGCGTGCTGATTCCGAGCCCACAGGTCAAAACCTACGATCTGCAGCCGCAGA
>DZBC01000126.1 GCA_022729835.1 Sulfuricurvum sp.
AAGAGCGCGCAGACGATGGATGATTTGGCCGATTCGCCGATGATGCAGCAGGCCAAGGCCGATCAGGCCGCTTTTGCGCCTTATGAGGATCTGCAGCCCTTTGCGGTAGTGCCCTAAGTTACGCCTCGGTCGCTATCTCCAGCGTGATGATGGAGTCTTCGACGGTAGCGAGTGAACCGCGCTCGCCGCTGCGCAGGTAGTGGACAAACGCGTCGATCTCTTTGAGCAGCGGTTCATCTTTTTTGATGTGGCAGCCGCGCACGACGTAGGAGTTGTTGACGTGGTAGCCTGAGAACTCGTGGAGCTCTTGCGCGATCAGGTCGGCTTCGTAGTAGGCCTCTTTGCAGGCCACCTCGATGCGCCGTTTTTTAAACGGGGTGAGCCAGTTGGTGGTGATGTCGGCGATGATAGCGTCTTGCAGCTCGAAGCTGAGCACCGCGTTGTCTTCGTGGTGGTTGTGGATTTTACGGCTTTTGAAGATCGCTTTGTTGAGGATCTCTTTACATGTAATGAAGCGGATCAGGTCGATATCGTGTACCGATAGGTCGGTGAGTACGCCCACATCGGCGATGCGCGGCGGGAAGGGGCCGACACGGGTGATGGCCACCGAGTAGATCTCTTTGCCTTCGAGCTCTTTTTTGAGCCCCGCGACGACCGGATTGAAGCGCTCAACATGGCCCACGCAGCTTTTCAGACCGCTTTGCGCGACGGCGCGTGCGATGGTTTTGGCGTCTTCAATGGTCGATGCGGCGGGTTTTTCGATAAAAATATGCACCCCGTGCGCGATACATGTAAGCGCTACCTCTTTGTGCAAAAAGGTCGGTACGGCGATCACTGCTGCATCAGGTTTGGTTGCGCGCAGCATCGTTTCGACGTCGGTAAAAAAAGGCTCATCATAGACGCCGTTTTGAGCTACGTCGCACAGGGCGCAGATGGTGATATCACGGCGCTCTTTGTAGAGGCGGTAGTGGTTGCGGCCCATTGAGCCTAGACCGATAATGGCGATTTTAAGCATGGATCGCCTTGAGCGCGGTGATAATCTGCTCTTGGTCTGTGTGGGAGAGAAAAGGGCTCATTGGTAGTGACATGATCTCCTCACTCACCTTTTCGCTGATGGGGAAGTCGCCCGATTTGTAGCCCAGCGGCGCGAAGGCCTCTTGCAGGTGCAGCGCCATGGGGTAGTGTACGGCGGTCGGGATGCCGCGCGCACTCAGCGTCGCTGCGACGTTGTCGCGGTCTTTGACGCGGATGGAGTATTGGGCGTAGACGCTGTCGCGGTCGGCTTTGATGTAGGGGGTGGTGACGTTGTTACATGTAAAGAGACCGTCGTCGTAGCGCGCGGCGATCTTTTGGCGCAGGGCGAGCTCGTGGTCGAAGTGTTTGAGTTTGACGTTTAGTACCGCCGCTTGAATCGCGTCGAGACGGCCGTTGATCCCGATGTAGCGGTGTTTGTAGCGGGCGTTTTGGCCGTGGTTGAGCAACATCCGCATCTTCTGCGCAAGCGCGTCGTCGCTCGTGAAGATCGCGCCGCCGTCGCCATAACAGCCCAGCGGTTTGGAGGGGAAAAAGGAGGTGCACCCGATGGCAGAGAGGTTGCACGATTTTTTGCCCTTGTAGCTTGCGCCGAAGCTCTGGCAGGCGTCTTCGATGACGCAAATGCCGTGTTTTTCAGCGATGGCGTTGATGGCGTCCATATCGGCGCACTGACCATAAAGCGAGACGGGAATGATCGCTTTGGTGTGCTTGGTGATGGCCGCTTCGATCTTGTGGGCATCGATGTTATAGGTGTTCTCCTCGATATCGACAAAGACACTTTTGGCACCCAAAAATGCGATCACTTCGGCGGTGGCGATAAAGGTGAAGGGGGTGGTGATGACCTCGTCTCCGTTGCCTATATCAAGCGCCATGAGCGCGAGCAGTAGGGCATCGGTGCCGCTGGAACAGGCGATGGCGTGCGCCGCGAGCGTATAGGCTGAGAGCGCGTTTTCGAGCGCTGCAATCTTTGGCCCTCCGATAAACTGCGCACTCTCGCACACCTCTAAAATCTCGCGGTCGATCTCCTCTTTGTAGGCGCGGTACTGCGCCTGAAGATCAATAAAATTGATAGCCATTAATACTCCTCACTCAAGATAATTTCCGCCATACGCGCCGAACTGCCGCTTTTAAGATAGCCGCGTAGCGTGCTTGCGTCACGGCAAAAGGCCTCGCGGTCGCATTCACGATAGGCTTGCAGCAGGTTGGATACACTCACCTCATCTTGCAACAGTTCGCGGTGCAGTGCGCGTCCTTGCATCTGATCGAACATAATGTTGCCAAGCCCGACATAGCGCAGCTTCACCAGCGCTCTGGCGATCAGGTAATCAAGCCTTTTGGCGCGGTACGCCAGTACAAAAGGGGTGCCGATCAGCGCCGCTTCAAGCGTCGCGGTACCACTACAGATAAAAGCAAAATCGCTTCGATACAAGGCGTCATGCGCATCGTGCGTGATGGTAAATCCTGAAATGTTACCGTAGAGTTCATTGATTTGCGCCTGTGAAAAGGTGCGCGGGATGACGAGCAGTGCCTCTTCCTTAAGCTGGGGGCGGAGTGTGTGAAAGTAGGGCATGAGTCGGGAGATTTCGCCGCGTCTGGAGCCGGGCATAAAGGTGATGATACCGTTACATGTAGCCCCCTCTTTGCGCTTTTGGATCTGATCGAGCAGGGGGTGGCCGACATACTCGATGGGGGCGCTGCGGCTATAGTAAGAAGGCTCAAACGGCAAGATGGAGCAGAGCCGATCGATGGTGCGCTCAAGCACGGGGATGCGCTTTTTCTTCCATGCCCACGCTTGAGGCAGGATGTAGTAGATGATGACCTTGTGCGGATAGCGCTTTTTAAGGGCTTTGGCCAGCGGCAGGTTGAAGCCCGAGGAGTCGATGAGTAGCACCTTGTCGGCCTCTTTGGCCAGATCGAGCATCTGATCTTTGAGCCGAAAAAAGAAGCGCAGTTTTTTGGCGGCGTCTACAAAGCCCATGACGGCCAGAGCGCTCAGATCAACGATGCTCTCTCCAAGCGTGCGGTCAAAAATGCCGCAAAGTTCGACGTCATCGCCTAGATGCGCCTTGATAGAGGCGAGATGGAGGTTGGCGGAGTGCTCCAGAGCGCTTACAAGTAGCTTCATGATCCGCCGTCTCCCCAGGTTTGAAATTTAGCACTCACCCCTTCGCCCGTCTCATCTACAAATTCGTGCAGATAGGTCGAGAGCGCGTCGATCTGTGCATCGCTAAGCGGCTGGGCGAAGGGGATCATGATCTGCGCGATTTGGGTCTCTGTCACGCCGCTGCGGTACTGCTCGAGCCGATGGGCCAAAAAGCCTTTGGCGCGGTTGGCAAGGGTGGGGTAGGAGGTCATCCCCTCGGCCTTGAGGCCATGACAGCCGTTGCACCCCTTCTCAAAATAGAGTGCGCGGCCTTGCTCATAGAGCGTCGCGTCGCCCTGAAGGCAAAGCGCCAGAAAAAGCGGTGCCATTAATCGCAAACTAACCCTTCGTCCACTAAAATTAGCGCCATTATACCAAAGGCTTATCATGATCATTTCCAATGCAACCGTGTGTGATGTGAACGGAGTTCGAACATGTGATCTGCGCATCGAAGAGGGACTGATTTGCGAGATTGCGCCGCATATCCAAGGTACGGATCGGCTCGAACTTGAGGGCGTCTATCTGCTCCCTTCGCTCATTGATGCCAACGTCCGTCCACGTGATGCACAGATCAGCGGCGTGAGTCTGGAGCGATTGGCCAACGAAGCACTGCGCGGCGGCGTAGGCACGGCGGTGCTACTCGGTGATACCAACCCCTCGATCGACAATGAGATCGTGTTGGAGTTTGTCCAGAATCAGCGCAGTCATGATGAAGGGGCTACGCTTGAAGCGAGCGTCGCGTCGATCAACACCCAAGGCGGTATGAGCAATATTGCCATCTTGCTCAAGAAGGGTGCGGTGGCGCTGTATGTGCGCTCTTCGGCCAAAAACAACCTCTTTTGCCGCATCGCGGAGTACGCCAAGATGTACGATGTGACCCTCTTTGTCCGCGCCGAAGATGAATCGCTTGCCCAAGACGGGGTGATGTGCGAGGGCGAAGTGGCCGGAAGTTTGGGGCTGGTGGGAATCTCGCCGCTGAGCGAAATCTTACATGTAAGCCGCTTTATCGAGCTGGCGCGTCACTATGACATCCGCATCGTCTTCAAATCGATCGCTCAGCCCAGATCGCTTGAGCTGATCCGCATGGCCAAAAGCGAAGGGATCCGGGTGCAAGCGGAGGTGAGCCTGCATCATCTGATGCGCAGCGACCGCGCCTGCATCGGATTTAACACCGCCGCCAAGATCGATCCGCCGTTGCTGAGCGATACGAAGATGCTCGCCCTACGCGACGCACTGATCGGGGGGCGTATCGATATGCTCACCATCTTGCAGCATGCTCAATCTCCCGTGAACAAAGACCACGCCTTTGCCGAAGCGGCGTACGGCTGCGATACCATTACGGATGCGCTGAGCCTCTATTACACCACATTGATCGAGAGCGGCCTGATCGATTGGCCCACACTCATTGCGCTTACATGTAAAGCTACCGCTGCCTCCATCGGCCGCGAAGCTGGAGTGATCCGCGAGGGGATGCGCTGTGATATGGTCGTGTTTGATCCAACCTTGCGGCGCACGGTGAAGAATACAGGCTCACTTTATCACGGCGAAGAGCTGCATGGTGCGGTGCGCATGGCCTTTTTGGGTGATCGGATCGTGACCTTTTCGTAAGGTTGGTGTAATTCTGCCGCGATAGGATACAAGCCTTACATGTAAAGGAACACCTATGCGTTTTAGCACAATCATACTTGCCGCCGTATTGTTTGGCGGCTGCGCCCACCATACCTCCACCTCCGCCTCAAGCGGGCCAAAAACCTACAAAAACATCATCTTTATGGTGCCCGATGGTATGGGTCTAGCCGATGTCACTGCGGCGCGTAACCACCTCTACGGCACCGGCGGCGGTCGGCTCTCTTTTGAATCGTTGCCTTACATCGGGTATCAGCAGACCTATTCGCGCGACAGCTTCATCACCGATTCGGCAGCGGCTGCCTCTGCGTGGGCGAGCGGCGAGAAGTTTGACAACGGTGCACTCTCCTGCCATGACCGCGCACCCAAAGACGGCAGATGCGATGAGACGCGCAAACATCCGCAGACCATTTTGGAAGTAGCCAAAGCGCTGGGCAAACGCACCGCGCTGGTCGTCACCTCCGACATCACCCACGCCACCCCTGCGGCCTTTAGCAGCCATGCAAGCCACCGCAAATGCGCCAGCGAGATATTTAATGAGCAGCTTCGCATCGGTGTAGACGTGATGCTCGGCGGGGGAATTGATGTGAATGAAGAGCCCTGCTTGCTCCCGCAAACCACTGAGAACAACGCCTCTCTGGCCAAAGCTAAAGCGATGGGCTACGAAATCATCCATACCGGAGCCGCGCTCGAAGCCGCGCAGAGCCAAAAGCTGATCGGTCTGTTTCAAGAGGGCGGCTTGACCCCGCAAGTACGCAAAACGGAGCCTTCCACCGAGCCGACCCTTGCGGCGATGGTGCGTAAGGCGCTGCAACTCTCAGAGCATGAGACGGGATTTTTTATGCTCATCGAAGGCTCGCAGATCGACTGGGCCAACCACAAAAATGATTTCGCCTATCAGGTGGGTGAGATGATCGATTTTGACAATGCCTACAAAGAGGTCGCGGCGTGGATGAAAGATCGAGACGATACGCTGGTGGTGGTTGTCGCCGACCATGAAACGGGCGGTTTTGCGATCAATGGCCCCAAAAAAAGCTACGCCAACGCCACCAACCTAGAAGCAGCTTGGACAACGCTTAAGCACACCGCCGTCGATACCATCATCTGGAGCAACGATCCGCGCTTTGGCGGTGCCAAAGAGAACAGCGATTTATATATGCTGATACGCGAGGCGATGCGCCCGTAGCGTATCTGCTCTATTTTGTTCTTTCTTATGTGGCGCAGAATAGCTCAATCTCGGCATCACTATTGAGTACGTGTATTGTTTTAGAACTAGGGGACATAATACCTATTTCATGCAAAATTGGACTGAAGAAAACGGTGACGAGGTGACTTTTATAGATGCTTACCCTTTTTAGCTTATCCTCTCGTATTGCATGACGCCGTTTTGATCTCCCACTCTTGATCTCTGGCTTTGTCGGTTGATGCTGTTACATAGTCTCTCCAGTTCATAAAACGAATCGTACATGTAATCTTCAACTCTTGAAACCAAACCCACCCGTAAGGTAT
>DZBC01000127.1 GCA_022729835.1 Sulfuricurvum sp.
AGAGACGGGCAACCACGTCAAGCGCGTTGCGGAGTACTCCAAATTACTCGCGCTCTACTATGGCCTGAGTATGGATGAAGCGGAGCTGCTGAAGCAGGCCTCTCCCATGCACGACATCGGCAAGGTCGCTATTCCCGATGCCATTCTCAACAAGCCCGGCAGATTTACCGATGAAGAGTTCGAGCACATGAAAAAACATGCGCAGCTAGGCTTTGAGATGCTCAAAGGATCGAATCGTCCTCTGCTGAGAGCCGCAGCGATCGTGGCGCATGAGCACCATGAAAAATATGACGGAAGCGGCTATCCGCGCGGGCTCAAAGGGGAACAGATACATATCTACGGACGGATCACCGCCCTAGCAGATGTCTTTGACGCGCTTGGAAGCGACCGCGTCTATAAAAAAGCGTGGGACAACGAGCGCATCTTTGCACTGTTTAAAGAGGAGCGGGGTAAACACTTCGATCCGCGTCTGATCGATCTCTTTTTCGAGCATCTGGATGCTTTTTTGGCGATCAAAGAGGAGTTTAGGGATATTTACGGGAGTGAGGATGCATCAGCGTGCGCTTAAGGACTTTAAATCGAGGCTAAAAGTGCTGCCCTCACCCACCGTGCTTTGCAGCGTAATCGCAACGCCCAGTGCGTCGCAGAGCTTTTTGACGATATGCAGCCCGATACCACGGCCTTGGGGGTGTTCGCTATAGAAGCGCTCAAAGACCTTATGCGGCTCTTTGATACCGCTGCCGGTGTCGCTTACATGTAAGCCATAATGCGCGGCATCGAGGCGTACATGCACGCTGCCCTCTGGGCGGTTGTATTTGGCGGCGTTGGTGAGTAGGTTGTCGATGATGCGGGCGATGAGGGCTGGATCGCTTTGCAGACTTAGGGTGTCACCCTCAAGCGTAAAGCGGATATGCGCATAGAGCTTTTCAATGAGTGTCAGGCGCTCTTGCACCAGCGCTTTAAGATCGATCGGCGTGCGGCTTGGCGGCGCCGCATCGAGGTAGGTGCGCATATTCTCTTGCAGATCGACGATGGCCGCGATGGCCGACTCATTGCGTCTGTGCTTGGGGTTGTGCGGCTCTTTTTGCGTTAGCAGCGCCACATTGAGCCGCAAAACGCTCAGCGGCGTGTTGATGTCGTGGATAATGTCGCGTACAAATTCACGTGTCAGCAGCAAGGCGCGGCGCAGTGGCGAGAGGGCGTAGAGCGAAAAAAGCGCGCTCAGCAGCGCAAGCAGCACCGTTACGCCCAAAAAAGCCGCAATAGCCTCTTGCGCTATGGCGTCGGAGTCGCGCTGTAGAGCACTTTGCGCATAGGTGAGCTGGAGCATAAAGCGATCACTCGCGCTGATGGGATAAAAGCCATGCAGGCCACTGGCGTTGTGCTCGATCAGGTAAAAACGCGCGGCATCGGAGGGGATGAAGGCAAGCTCAAAGGCGTCGCACTGAAGATCAAAGCTGCATTGACGCATCTGCGACTGCACCTGCTCCTCTAAGTGATGGTGCATTTTGGCGTAGTAGCCGTAAAAAAGCAGTGCGGCCAGAGTGCTCATGGAGCCAAAAAAGAGCGCGAAGCTTTTAAGCAGTGACTCACGAATGTCGCGGTTCAAGTCGGTACCCTACGGAGCGGATATTGGTGATCTGCAGACCCGTGGCGTGACGCAGTTTGTTGATGGCGACGCGCAGCGCGGTGGGGGAGGGGTGATCCAGCGCTTCGAGCAGCTCTTCGTTGTCGATCAAGACGCCGATGCGGCTCATAAAGAGGCCAAAGAGCCGCAACTGCACCTCTCCGAGCGCGATCACCGATCCTGATTGGTAGGCGCTATGGGTGCGTGCGTCGTAGCCCAGATCGCCCCAGACGTGAAGTGGTTGCGTTGCGCCGATTTTGGCTTCGATGCGCAGCAGCAGCTCCTCTGGAAAAAAAGGCTTTTTGATATAGTCAAACGCCCCCGCGCGAAACCCGTGCGAGAGGCTTGATAGATCAACCTGAGCGCTGATAAAAAGCGCTGGGGTGAGGTCGCGGGCGTCGCGCAAGGCTTCAAGCAGCTCAAAGCCATCCATCAGTGGCACATTCACGTCAAAGACATACAGATCAAAGCGGTGCTCATACGCCGCTTCGGCAGCAGCAGCCCCGTCATAGACGCACGTAACGCCATAGCCCTCATCTTCGAGCATATCGCGAAGGGTGTGGGCGAGGGGAAGGTCGTCTTCGAGTAATAAGATGCGTTTCATAAGCATGGATTGTAGCACAGATTGTTTAGCTGTGCTTCAGAGCCAATCGGTACAATGCGGCACTTTTGGGGAGGTGTCATGAAGCGGTTGGCGTGGGTTTTGCTTTTTCTAGCAGTCGGCGTATTGATGCTGCATGATCACATTGCCCGTTTAGAGGCCTCCAGCATTCCGGTACTCCAAGCCAATGCGCATGTCCCCTCAGTCGCGGCTCTTGGCAGCGTCCATGAGCTGCTACATGCCTATCTTCTGCCACAAGCTCAGGAGTGGCGTATGGCACCGATAGCGCTTCTATCTCATCCGCTCGATCACATCAACCTCTTTAACTCTCTAAGCACTGCTCCACCCCTGCACCCTCCCGCCTTTTAGCCATCTCTCGCTCTGTTTGCCTATTTTCACGGGAATGTCGCCGTATGTGACTCCCTTATTTTATGGAGAAAAAAATGATGATTCGATGGTTACCGCTTTTATGTGCGGGCATTCTCTGTGCGCAAGAAGCCACAGATGCGCGCACACTTTTATCGCTGTTTCGCTCCCACCACGCGATAGCAAAAAACTTTGAGCTGGAACATGAGCGCCAAGAGGCGCTCAAATCCCTACAACGCGCAGGCGCCCCTTATGCCCTTTTTGGCTCGGTTGCGCAGGCGAAGCCCTACGTCGGTCCCGATGAGACGGAGTATGCGGTTGGGATCAGCAAACGTTTTGTGTTGCCCCAAGAGCAATCGCGCATAGAACGCAGCAGCGATCTTGAAGCCAAAATCGCTTTGATGGGTGCGCAGCAGACGCTGATCGCTTACATGTACGATCTTTTATCACTCTATCATCAAAGCTGTTTGCAGCGCGAGAAGGTGACGCTTCTTGAGCAGTTGAAGCAACAAATGGAGGAGCTCAACCGCAAAAATGAACGCGCTTATGCTCTAGGAGAGGTCTCAAAAAAAGACCACTTCATGTGGCAGCTACAGCAGCGCAAGACGACTTTGGAGTTTGAGCGCCAAGAGCGTGAGCGTCTCGCTCTTTTTCGCAAACTCCAAGGCTACTTCGCAGAGCACCTAAAAATCGCGGAACTCTCTTGTACCGATCTGTATCCGCTAGAGTTACCGCAAAAGTACGGCGTGCAGCAAGGGCAAGCGCTTCTGGAATACCGCATTGAGGCGCTTGAAGCGGAGCGCTCTAGGGCTTTAAGCGAAGTGGCCTTGGTACGTGAAGCGGAGTGGTCGCTGTCGTATGAAAAGGAGTCGGATGTCGAGCGCTACCGCGCGGGGGTGAACCTACCGCTGGAGTTTACATCAGATGCCACCAGTCAACAAGCACAACTCCACCGCATCGAAACTTTGCAGCATGAACAGAAGCTTCAAACGCTCGAAGTACAGATGCACAAAGCCCGACAAGCAGCCTACATCGCGCTTGATGAGGCGTACCGCCGCCATGAAACACTAGAGGGGCCGATGAGCCAAGAGGCGATTGAGCTGTTTGAGTTGACCCAGAGCGCCTATGGTTCGGGAGAAGCGAGCGCAGTAGAAGTGATCGCGACGCAACAGCAGGTGATCGATATTTTGATGCAGATCCACGCGAGCAAAGAGGCCTTTTATGAGGCCCTCTTTACCTATTATCGCCTGAGTATTACAGGCAAGGAGTTTGAATGAAAACGTTAATAATGATGCTCTTTGTAGCTCTGGGGCTTTATGCCCAGCCACTTATACTGACGCAAGAGCAAGAGCGTAATGTAGGCGTCAAGACCGACACCGTGCAGACGCAATCCACTCTGTTTTTAGGTGAAATGATGGGCAGCGTGGAGGTCCCCGCTCGGCTTTTACACAGTGTGTCGATCCCTTTTGAGGTGAAGATTGTACGTCTGCTTGGGGAGCAGTATGGTGTCGTCAAAACGGGAGATCTGCTTGCCGAAGTGGTAGGCAGTGACTTTTTGAGCGTCCAACAGCAACTCATTGACCGCGCGATTGAGCGCGACCGAAGCGAGCGCGAACATGAACGCAAAAGCCAGCTCTGCCTTGAGGGGGTGATCGCCGCAAAGGAGTGCGTCTATTCAGAATCTGCGCGCCAAAGTGCCGAGGCACAGTTTCAGAGTGCGCGAAGCATGTTGATGCTTTTTGGGGTGGATGAAGCGTTCGTGGCACAGGTGGTGCTAAGCAAAACCGTGCAAAGCCGCTTTGGCGTGCGCGCACCGGTGGAGGGTATCCTCTCTGAAATCCATGTAAGGCTAGGCCAAAGCGCAGAGGCGTCAAGCCCGCTCTTTACGATCATGCAAAAGGGTGCTTTGTGGCTTGTGGCACGCCTTGAGCGCACCGATGCGCAAACGTTACATGTAGGCGATGAAGTCTGGCTCGAACACGAGGGTGTATCACTGCATTCAAGCGTGCTCTCAATCGCTCCTTTTGTCGAATCAGCGACACAGACCGTCGAAGTACGCTTTGATTTGGGAGCGCAGAGTATCTTTCGCGCAGGGCTAAAGGCCCCCTTTCGCCTCAGTATCGCACGCTCAGTAGTGCGCATACCCAAAGCGTGGACGGTACTTTTAGGTACGCGTTTACTCCTTTTTGTACAGACCAATGAGGGCTATGTACCCCAAACACTCAAGGTGCTTGGTGAAGATGACGATGCCTATTACAGTGACGATCTGGGTCTCTCATCAAAGCGCGTCGTCACCAAGGGCGTTGCGGCACTTAAGGGGATGATGGGGATGAGTGATGATTGATCGTATCATAAACTTCGCGCTCACCCAGCGCCTCTTTGTGTTGATGGTGGCTTTGGTCGTTTTGGGCTTTGGGGTACGCTCTTATCAAAATCTGCCCATCGATGCATTTCCTGACGTATCGCCTGTTCAGGTCAAGGTGATCATGAAAGCAGATGGCATGACTCCAGATGAGATCGAATCGCGTATTGCGACGCCCATCGAGATGGCGCTTTTGGGTATTCCCAATCAGGTTATGACCCGCTCCAAAAGCAAATACGGTTTGTGCGACATTACAATCGATTTTGCTGAACAGACCGATATCTATTGGGCCAGATCGCAGGTGTCCGAGCGGCTTAGCGGGGTGATGGAGTCATTGCCCCAAGGTGCGCAAGGGGGCATGGCGCCGATCTCTACGCCGCTGAGTGATATTTTGATGTTCACGATTGAGTCGCCGAGCCTCTCTTTGATGGAAAAACGCACCTTGCTTGATGCGGTGATTGCCCCAAAGATCAGAACGATTAGCGGTGTGGCCGATCTCAACGCATTAGGCGGTCAGGTGAAGACCTATGAAGTGATTCCCGATATGGCGCGTCTGCGCGCACTGGGTATTTCACTGAGTGACTTGATGCATGCGCTGGAGCAAAATAACCTCAATGACGGCGCCGGACGCATCACGCAAGGGGTGGAGAGCATTCTTGTGCGCAGTGTCGGGCGAATCGAGCGTTTGGAAGATATTGCGGATATTGCTCTGATGCGCAAGGGCGATGGGGTGGTTGTGGTAGCGGATGTGGCGCGTATCGAGATCGGTCATGTGGCACGTTCGGGTTTTGTGACCAAAGACGGCACTGAAGAAGCCGTACAGGGACTCGTGCTGGCCTTGCGCGGTGTGGATACCCAGCGGGTACTAGAGGAGGTGAAACAGACGCTCTTGGAGCTTGAGGGATCCTTGCCCAAAGAGACGAAGCTGGAAATTTTTTATGACCGTTCCACGCTGGTGACGCTCTCAACCGACACAGTCAAAAAGGCGCTGCTTGAAGCGGTGGTGATGATTGTGCTGGTGTTGCTGCTCTTTTTGGGCAGTGCCTCTTCGGCAGTGGCGGTGGCGGTGATTTTGCCCTTTGCACTGCTCATGAGCTTTATAGCGATGGATTATTTTGGCCTGAGTGCCAATCTGATGAGTCTAGGAGGTCTTGCCATTGCGATCGGTATGCTGGTAGATTCAGCGGTGGTGATGGTCGAGCATATCGGCGCCGAACTCTCGCGGCAGCGGGAGAGAGGCCCTTTGGCGGTGGTTGCGGTTGCGGCTAGGGCGGTGGCCCCTTCCATCGTCACGGGCGTGCTGATCATCGTGATCGTCTTTTTGCCACTCCTTAGCCTTGAGGGGCTTG
>DZBC01000128.1 GCA_022729835.1 Sulfuricurvum sp.
CCTGCCAGCAGTGCGAAGTTCCCCGTAATCATCAGCCGCTGGATGTGATGCGCATGGAGCTGCCGCCGGGGTGGCGCGGTTATGGCAAAGACCTCACCATCCACCACCCCCACACCCCGCAGCGCTCTAGTGAGGTCGAAGCGATCAAAGCTGCGCACACCGATCGCTTCGCACGCCAAAAGGCTCTTAGCAGCGCACTCGAAAAACTCCCAAAAAAATACCAAGGGCGCAATGAGCGTCTAAATGAAAGGTTTGAATCATGAGTGACGGACGCACCCTTCATATCCATATCTTGCGGTTTGATCCTTATATCAAAGGAGATGAACCCCGCATCGAGACCTTCGAGCTGCGCGAAGCGCCGGGCATGACGCTCTATATCGCCCTCAACGACATCCGCAAATACCTCGACAACTCGCTCAAGTTCGATTTTGTCTGTCGCGCGGGGATCTGCGGCAGTTGCGCGATGCTGATCAACGGTCGTCCGGGACTCGCGTGCCGCACGCTCACCTCAAAGCTCGATGCGCACATCAGCCTTTCCCCCATGCCCGTCTTTGAGCTGATCGGCGATCTCTCCGTACATTCGGGCAACTGGATGCGCGGCATGAACGAGCGGCTTGAAACCTGGATTCACACCCAAAAAACCCCCGACATCGACCGCCTAGAAGAGCGTATGGAGCCTGAGCTTGCCGAGGAGATTTACGAGCTGGACCGCTGTATCGAGTGCGGCTGCTGTATCGCGGGGTGCGGCACCATCGGGATGCGCGAGAACTTCGTAGGCGCGGTGGGTCTGAACAAAATCGCCCGCTTCCGCCTTGATCCGCGCGATGAGCGCAGCGATGAGGATTACTACCAACTCATCGGCGATGAAGACGGGGTCTTTGGCTGCATGAGCCTGCTTGGCTGCGCCGACGTCTGCCCCAAAGAGCTACCGCTACAAACCCAGATCGCCTATTTACGCCGCAAGATGGTGCAGATCGGGAAGTAAGGATCTCATCGTCAGATCCCTGCAAACCCCTCTTTACACCGCGTAAAGTGCTTTGATTTTCTCTCGAAACGGTAGATCTTCTTGCTGGGAGTCAATCGGCTGTGCGATCAGATAGAGGTATTCCGGCGCAAAATCGGCTCCGTTTTCCCATGCGACGGTACCACCGTCAAGATAGACTTTTTGGAACGCTTCGAGATGTTTGAGCGGCTCAAAAATCTCCCCGTCGAGTTCGTTTTGCAGATCAACTACTTTGGTGATGCCGTTGCTGAAGGTCACTTCTATTTGATAATCGCGCAGATAATGGGCATGAGTTATATGTAAGATCATGGCTTAGCTCAGTGGTTGGATTTTTTGAGGAAGCTTTTGATTCATGGCCAAATTCCAATCAACCATCAACTCCTCTTTGTGTAGTTCAGCCCATTCCAGTAGCAGATTGAGCGCTCTTTTAGGAAACTTACCCTCAACGATCCAGCCTTCGATATAAACGATTACGCGGTATTCACCATACTCTGCATGAAAATGCGGCGGGTTGTGCTCACGGAAATTGATATACACCTTGATACCATAAAAACTACTGATCTCGGGCATTGGCTCTCCTTCTTTTATCGGGCCTATTATAACATCGTCGATCGCTTACATGTAAGTGCATGAGCCTGCTTGGCTGCGCCGACGTCTGCCCCAAAGAGCTACCGCTACAAACCCAGATCGCCTATTTACGCCGCAAGATGGTGCAGATCGGGAGGTAGGGAGTGTAGGTATTGGCTTCACCTGCCCCTATTCTATGCCCAACACAATTTTCACCTGCTTATCAACTTGCCTCATCTCATCATCATTCAAGGCAGTCAGTTTTTCATTGATCATTCTTTGATGATCAATGGTTCTGATTTGGTCACACAGTATTTCGCTAGAAGCGTCAAGTTTGTCTCTTTTTGCTACTCTAAATCGCAAAGGATAGCCTTCATCGATAAGATGCGTTGATAACGGTAAAACCGTAATAGTAGGATGTGCTATCTCATTGAGCATATCCGTTTGGTAGATAAGAACAGGACGAAGTTTGCCGACTTCGTTTCCTTTTTTCGGGTTGAGATTTGCCAAATAAACCTCACCTCTTTTAAACATTATCAAGCCCATCATTGAGTGTGTCTTCAAGCTCGTCGGCTATTTTTGAAGATGCGCTTCTTACCTTAAAAGATGCTATTTTTATCTGCTCTTTGAGCTTCTCTTTTTCTAAGGTTTCTTTGTAGTTGATCACTGCGTTTCTGATAAGCTCACTTCTCGAAGTGCCGAATGCCGCTACCATTTCATTGAGCATAGCAAAAAAATGATCATCGGTTTTGAGTGTTATGGTATGCATAGGTACTCCTTTTAGGTATTTTATAAATATTACTCTTAGTATTACCTTTAAGCTGAAACGGAGGAAATCTGCGTTTTTATTGAGCGTCGCCATTGGTCTAAGGCAAGAATCCGTCTTCAAGTGTAATAAAACAGCCTCACCTTTATTTTAAAACTGTACAATTTAATTAACAAATAATTGTACAAGGAGTTGTCATGCAGGTAGTCAACTACTCAACGGCGCGAAATAATCTCAAAGCTATTTTTGATAGTGTTTATGCTGATAATGAAGAGGTCATCATCCACCGCAAAGGAGGAGAAAACGTCGTCGTGATCCCCTTTAGCGAATACAACGCAATGAAAGAGAGCCAGTATTTTCTCTCAAACAGTGCGAATCGAGAGCGGCTTTTATCATCGCTCTCCAAAGCACGCAGCGGTAAAACGTTTGCCAAGGATTTGATCGATGAATCTGCTGTGGACGGATGAGTCTTGGGAGGATTATCTCTATTGGCAAGCAACCGATAAAAAGATGGTCAAAAAAATCAATGAGCTGATCAAAACAATCATGCGCACGCCATTTGAGGGGCTTGGAAAACCCGAACCTTTGCGTTTTGAACTCTCGGGGTGTTGGTCACGACGGATCGATAGCGAACATCGGCTGATTTATGAGGTGGAAGAAGGGGTGATTAGGATTATCGCGGCTCGGTTTCGTTACAGTTGAGCGTTTCCATGGCGCACCACAGCCACTGCTTACATGTAAGCCTCAAATGCAGACGCGGTTTCGCCCTTCGTGTTTGGCTCTGTACAAGAGGGCGTCTGCTCGTTCCAAAAGCGTGTGCGGCGTATCCCCTTTTTTGATCTGTGCTACGCCGAAGCTACAGGTTACGCTCACCCCTTCAAGATGCCGACTCGCCTCGATCACACTGCGTAGCTCTTCGGCCTTACGTCGTGCATGTGCGACGCTGCTTCCGCCTAGAACGATCACAAACTCCTCTCCACCCCAACGCGCAAAGTAGTCTCCTTCGCGCAGATGAAGCCGCACCGTTTCAGCGATGGCAAACAGCAATTTGTCACCCAAATCATGCCCGAAGCGGTCGTTCACCTGCTTGAAATGATCGATGTCAAAAAAGATCAACGCCCCTTTGTTTGCGCTGATCGTCGCTTCGATATATTCGTTGAAATGGGCACGGTTATGGCACCTCGTGAGTGGGTCGATATGCGCTTTTTTGCTTAGCTTGATGTTCTCAACACTAAGCTGCTGCGATGCCTGATTGAGCCGCGCGATCTCTTTGTAGGAGTAATCGATTTTGTGGGTATAGCTTGTAAAGACCAGATAGAGCATCACCATCAGAAGCACCGAAAGAGAGATGCTCGTCGTATTCATCATACGAAAGCGCTGGGCACTACTCTGGACATACGCACTCACGTCCTGTGCAAGCAGCAGTTGGGCCACACCTTCGTTGCGGTAATTGTTCAAGATCAGATCGGTAGAGACCAGATAGTAGTGCCCGTCATGCTCGATACGCTGTTGGTTCAAATTCAAGTCGATGCGCTCGATGAGTGCTTGGAAAAAGGCATCAGGGTCAATCAAGCTAAATTGCCCTGCCTTGAGATGTGTACGCTTTCCCTCCGGATGAATCCCCAAAGTATCGCTTTGGATCATCAACTGACTATGCACGTTCTCAAAAGCGGCAATGCGATCCGCAAAGTAGCGCGGAATGATCCCAAATTCCAAAACCCCAAGATGGCGTCCATCGGAGGTAATCATCGGCAAGGTGATACGGTAAGTCAGACCATTTTTGCCCACTTCAAAGGCGTGCATCGGCTCTTTGGTGCGGTTGACGTAGGCCATAATGGGACGCACCTCTGTGAGGTCGTCTCCAAATTGCTGCGGCTGGTGCATACGAAGCAGCGTCACGTTGTTGGGATCGACAAAGTGCATGACCTGTAGCGACGGGTTGCTCTTTTGCATCAAGCGGTAATCTTCCAAAAGCGCTGCGTGGAGCGCTTCGCGGCCCCCCTCCTCGATAAGCGACACCAGATCAGGCTCGTTGAGGTAGTGCTCTGTGATGCCGCTGTAGCGAATCAGGAGATCTTCTTTGGCTTGTGCGACTACTTTGGCGGTGAGCAGATTAAGCGATTCAAGCTTCTCAGCCAACTGGGCTTGCTGGATTTTAGCGTTATGATGCAGTTCCAGCCCTGCTCCAAGAACAACGACAAGAAAGATGAAAAAAAGGTGTTGCCACTTGATCGCTTGGGTGGAATACATAAAGTTTCCTTATAAGGATAAAAATTATTCTATAGTATTCCAGCTACCCTGAAACAAACATCAAAGCAACAAAGAAGGCTATTTAGGCCGGAATGCCTTAATCACCGTTTCATCGGTCTCGATGTACGGCCCGCCGATCAGATCGATGCAATAAGGCACCGCCGGAAAAACGGCGTCGAGACACTCTCTAATCGACTTGGGTTTGCCCGGCAGGTTGATGATGAGCGATTTGCCCCGAATCCCCGCGCTCTGGCGTGAAAGAATGGCGGTAGGGACGTACTTGAGGCTCACCTGACGCATCAGCTCCCCAAAGCCGGGCATCATCTTCTCGCACACCGCTTCGGTCGCCTCGGGCGTCACGTCGCGCAGCGCCGGCCCCGTGCCGCCGGTGGTCACCACCAAGCAGCACCCCTGCTCGTCGCACAGCTCGATCATCGTCTCTTCGATCACACGCTGCTCATCGGGAATACAGCGATAGACAATCTCAAAAGCGCTGGTCAAATAGAGCCGCATCGTCTCCTCGATGGCCCTTCCCGAAATATCCTCATAAATCCCCGCGCTCGCGCGATCCGATGCGGTGATGACGCCGATTTTGATCATGTTTTACTCCTCCAACAAAAAATGGTTCGCCCGCTTGATCGTGTAGACTGTCGCATAGGGCACAAAAAAGTCGCGCGCGGCGGCGGTGTCGATGATGGCGTCCATGCCGCCTAGATAGACCTCGATCTGCACGCCGCGCGCAGCGATCTGCTCTAGCATCGCTCTCTCCCACTCGTAGGTGAGCAGCCGCCGCAACTCCTCCTCACGAGCGCTTACATGTAAGGTCTCGCGCCGCGAATGAGGCGCGAAACAGCGCTGGATAAAGGCTTCGAGATAGGCTGCGCTGTCACGCCGAAAACCGATCAGTTGGGTGCGCTTGAAGGCTTCGCTTTGGGTTTGGAAAAAGGCGGGGGAGAAGAGCTGCAAGGTATCGATACGCCGATCGCTTTGGCTTACATGTAAGGCTGCATCAATCGCCCCGTAGCTAAAACCCGCGACACTATACTCATGTGTGTAGAGCCACGGCGCGAAGAGGTGCGCTTCGCCTTGTAGGCTAAAACCGCTATAAAACTTCACCGATCAACTCTCGAACCTTCAAGCGCGACACGCTCTCATACTCCATCAACACGGATTCAATCTTAGCCAGTAGCCGCTCTTTGCCCAGCAGCAGCTTTTTGGTCTCCTCATACAGACCGTCGAGTAGCTTCGCCTTTTCGGCCTCGTCGCCATAGAGTGAAGGCCCCATCGCATACGCATCGATCATCTGCGCACTCAGCTCTCTGGCTTGAGCGATATCGCCCTCGGCATTGGTGGCGTGCTCGCCAAAGGCCAAATCACATGCGCACATCCCTGAGAGGTGCATCTGGATACGTGCCGTGATCTCATGACGCAGCAGCGGCTGGGAGATGGGCGGCTGGATCGCATCGGAGGCGAGGGTAATTTTCTCAAAAGGCAGGTCAAACCACGTCGCGCAGAGCGCCTTGCCCGCTTGATAGCGCGCGCGGTAGCGCTTCTGCTCCGGAGTGACGATATTGATGCGGCGTTTGCCAAAAACCACCTTCTCTTTGACCGCCAAAAAGTGC
>DZBC01000005.1 GCA_022729835.1 Sulfuricurvum sp.
CCATACCCCACTAAAGCAACTTTTGAACCGCTTTTGGGGTTATGCAAGAAGTCTAGTCTAATCCTCCTACAAAACTACCAGCGCCTTACCGATGCTTGGTGCCGATGGAGCGCTGATTGGCTATCGTGGCAGCGACGTAGACATTACCGAACAAAAACGCTCCGAAGAGAAGATCAAAACCCTCGCTTTTTATGACACACTTACCGGCCTTCCCAACCGCAAACTACTGCTTGATCGTCTCACGCAAGCTATGGTTGCCAGTAAGCGTAGCGGTCACTACGGCGCTATCTTACTGCTTGATCTTGACCACTTCAAGACACTTAACGACACCATGGGCCATCGGCAAGGCGATTTACTGCTGGTACAAGTCGCCGCCCAGATCGTCGCGGCTACGCGTGAGGGGGATACGGTTGCGCGCTTAGGTGGAGATGAGTTTGTCGTTGTGCTCAACGATTTGGGTGCCGTCGAGAGTGATGCGGCGCTCGCTTGTGAAACGGTCGGGCGCAAATTGATCACCGCTCTGGATCGGCTCTACCCACTCGAAGCGCTCGAATACCGCTCCTCGGCGAGTATTGGCATCACCTTTTTTGAGGGCGATGCTACCTCCAGCGACGATCTGCTCAAGCAAGCCGACATTGCAATGTACCGCGCCAAAGAGACCGGACGTAACACGATTAGTTTTTTTGATCCGCAGACCGAAGCTGCCTTGCACCAAAAAACCCTGCTCAAAGAGGAGCTGCGTTATGCGATCGAACACTCCGAATTGGTCGTCTACTATCAAGCGCAAGTCAATGAAAAACGACTCATCTGCGGCGCCGAAGCTCTGGTGCGCTGGAACCACCCCAAGCGCGGACTCGTCTCGCCCGCATCGTTTATCCCTGTTGCCGAAGAGAGCGGCTTGATCGTGCCGCTGGGACTATGGGTGCTGCGCAGCGTTGCGCGTCAGTCGGTGCTTTGGCAAAGTGAGGGGCGTATGACCGATTTGCAGATTTCAATCAATGTCAGTGTGCGCCAGTTCATACAGCACGATTTTGTCCGTCAGGTGCGCTCGATCATCGATGAAACACTGGTGAACCCCAAGTTGCTTAAATTTGAAATGACCGAAAGCATTCTGGCGCGTAACACAGAGGACATTATCTTGAAAATGGAAGAGCTCAAAGCACTGGGTATCGGCTTCTCGCTGGATGATTTTGGCACCGGCTACTCCTCACTTAGCTATCTCAAACGCCTCCCCATCGACCAGCTCAAGATTGACCAGAGTTTTGTGCGCGACATCCTCTCCAATTACAATGATGAGATTATCTGCAAATCGACCATTGCATTGGCGCAGAGCATGGGTCTTGATGTGATTGCCGAAGGGGTTGAAACGCCCTCTCAGCGCGATGCACTGCTCTTGCTGGGATGTCGTAGTTATCAGGGCTACTTTTTTGCTCCGGCGCTGTGCGTGGCGGATTTTGAACGTATCTGCTGTACCAAGGAAGCGGCATGAACCGTCTCAAAATAAAGGTTTTTGTGTTTTTAAGTTTGCTCATGCTGATCGTTGCATCTGCCGTTACATTCTATACGATTATGCACGAACAGAGCTTTTATGCACAACGTATGGCGGAAGTACGCGAGAATGTTGCGCGCAATTACCGTGAAAGTATCGAGCAAACTGTCCGTTTCCATACTTCCAGAGCCTATGCCAACCTCTCTTCGCCCGGCGTGATCGAAGCCATTGCAGCCAAAGACCGTAACCGACTCTACGATCTCATCATCAAGCGCTGGGGGGTGATGCGCGAAGAGAATAGTGCGCTTTTTGTCATGCAGTTTCACAATGCCGATGGCACTTCACTTCTGCGCATGCATCAAAAAGAGGTCCACTCCGACCATATTGCGCTCTCTCGACAGATGGTGCGCGATACACACAAGCGGCGCAGTGTTATTTATGGCTTCGAAGAGGGGCGTGCTGGGCTTGGATTTCGTCTGTTTGTGCCCATTATGGACGGTGAGAATTATCTAGGTGCGCTTGAATTTGGCCTACATTCCGATCATCTACTGAACATCATCCGTGCGCACACGGGCTATGATGCATTTTTCTGGTTACAGGAGAAGTATGTCGGCTATCTCGATACTGCCCGCCGCGCCATCCAGATTGGCGACATGATTGCCCTTGATCCACCCGATGAGTATCTCAGTGTCATCGAGCACTATCGCGTCAAACATCAAAGTGTCGAAGAAACCACAGTGCGCTTCAACGATCAAACCCTTACCTTTTCGCTTCTGCCGATCAAAAATCACGCCGATAAAGCCATCGGATCGGTGATGTTTATTTATCCCAGCGATGATCTTGCCTACTTTGTGCGCCAGATGCTGCTCGCCTCTTTTTTGATTACTTTGACCCTGATTGTGCTGCTTTGGTTCTCAATTCACTATTTTTACGATGTCATTGCACGGCGTATACAATTCGAAGAGAGTTACAATCAGACGTTGCTTGACTCCATCCCTTCACCGGTTATTACTACTGACAGCACGCGCGTTATAGCCGCCAATCGATCCTTTCTTGACTTCTTTGGCTTCAAAACGCTTGACGATTTTCTTGAGGAGCACCCTTGCGTCTGCGACTATTTTGAAGAGGGCGATACCGATGAATATCTTCTTCCCATCAAAGAGAACCGAAACTGGACACAGTACATCCTCGATTATCCCAAGCGCATGCACAAGGCCAAGATCACACGAAATGGTGAAACCTCGATCTTCGACGTCAAGCTCTCAACCCTTCTTGGCCGAGGACTTAAGCGCTATGTCGTTGTCTTCAACGACATCTCTACGATGCAAACCCGCGCTCTGACGGACACCACCACGGGCATTGCCAATCGTCTGCACTTCACGATGATGATCAGCCATCTGCACACCCTATCGCTGCGGGCACAAAAGCCCTTTAGTATTGTCATGTTCGATATTGATCACTTCAAACGCATCAATGACACCCACGGACACCTTATCGGAGACCGCATTTTGCATGCGCTCGCTTCGCTGGTGAAGTCGCACATCCGCGCCAGTGACCTCTTTGCGCGGTGGGGCGGCGAAGAGTTTGTGCTCTTGCTTAGTGATACCGAACTTGATCATGCGGTGCAGATTGCCCAGATGCTACGTTTGGCGATTGAGGGTGCCGTATTTGAAGAGGAGATAACGATGAGCTGCTCTTTTGGCGTCGCCCAGCTTGCTGCAGAGGAAGCGCCATCGGCGCTGCTTGAGCGGGCGGACATACTGCTTTATGAGGCCAAAGCACGGGGCCGCAACCGCGTGGTGTATGAACCCAAAAGCAATGAAATTCAGACGTAATCAAACTCGCGTATGATGATTTATTTAAAGGAGAATCTATGCTTGAATCTTCCGTTTTAAGCGCTGCGCTCGTCCAGATCGCCGACCTTCGTCAAGAGCTTCTTGCTGCCCGCGAAGGCTTGGATGAGACGCATCCGCGTTATATTAGTCTACTCAATCTACGTCAATACCTGATTTTGCGCTCTAAAGACCGTACTGAGCTGCAAGAGCAGCTTTTTTTGATGTCGCTCTCCTCGCTGGGACGCTCTTATGCCCACGTGGCGGCCAGTGTGGACTCGCTCTATGACATGCTTCGCAGTGCACTTGGAGAAGCGCCGATTGACGGAGTGTTGATGCACAGCTTCAAGCATGCCTCAATCGCCGAAGCGATCCAGATCGCATCCACCAACGCGACGGCACTTTTTGGGGGCGTACCCAGTATGCGGCTGAGCCATCAGCAAACCGCAGTGATGGTCACATTACCCTCGTACGCCGCCGAGCACGACGGAGCGCTGATTCACTCTTTGGCCGAAGCGGGTGTCAACGTCTTTCGGATCAACACCGCGCACGATACCCCATCAACATGGCGGGCTATGGCCGAATCGATTATGGCGGTCAACGCCCGAAAAGCCCCGCATGAACAGCTAAAAATCTTCGTTGATCTGGCCGGACCTAAAATCCGCACGGGCAAGATCCGCCGTAGTGTTTCAACCGTAGAGATCGGTAGTAATAAAGCGTCGACACCCTTGCGCATCTATCCGCGCAACGTCATGACTTCTGGTGCCAAAACCGATCCGATCACCCTTGAATCGATTGATGCGCGCCTCTGTACCGATCCGCAATTTTATGCACTGCTTGCACCAGGCGAGAGCATAAAAGTGATCGATGCCAACCGCAAGGGAGCGCGGATTAGTGTACATGAGGTGGGCGCAGAGTGTGCCCTCTGCAGCATCGACAAAAAAATTAATCTGGATGCCGATTCCAAACTCAAGCATCGAGGAAGCACCGGAGCCGTGCTTTCGATTGAGCATGAGTGTGAGCCAATTCGCTTACATGTAGGGGATACTTTGCGTATTACCGAAGCCGATCTACTCGGCCACGGCCCGATCTACAACGAAGAGGGTGTGTTGGTGGAGTCAGCTTCTATCGGCTGTACCTACAAGGGGTTGATGCGTTTTGTCCACATCGGCGACACACTCTACATCGACGATGGCAAGATCGGTCTCACGGTGAGCGGCCAAGCGCAAGGGTGGATCGAATGTCAGGTTACCCACGCCAAACCAGGCGGCAGCCTACTCAAAGAGGAGCGCGGCATCAACTTCCCCGATGCCCATCTTGATATCGAATCGTTGGGTGAAATAGATCGTCAAAATCTGCTCTCAACGCTCGATTTTGCCGATCTGTACGGTCTTTCATTTTGCCAGAGCGCACAAGATGTTGAAAACCTAAAAACCCTGCTCGAAGCCAATGGACGCGACGATATCGCCATTGTGGCCAAAATCGAGACCAAGCGCGCCGTTGCGCAAATGCCGTCGATACTCGAAGCCCTCCTTACATGTAAGCACAGTAGTGTGATGATCGCACGTGGCGATCTGGCTATTGAGGTGGGTTTTCGCAACCTTGCCATCATCCAAGAGAAGCTCATAGACATCTGCGACGCGGCGCACATGCCGGTCATCTGGGCAACACAGGTGCTTGAGAGTCAGATGAAAAACAACCTTCCCAGCCGCGCCGAAGTGACCGACGCTGCTATGGCCGGACGCGCCGAATGCGTGATGCTCAACAAAGGCTCCTTTGCCGTTGATACCATCGACGTCCTCCGCCACATCCTTCATGACATGCACCTGCTCTTTAAGAAAAACCGCCAACTACTCAGCAAAGAGACACTTTGGTAGTTTCGCGGCTCTATTTTTGTACTCCGCTTAGTACCGGCACAAAGATGCACGATTCTAGCGGTTCGCTTATGAGTTTTCCGGCTACTTTCTTATAGCGGGTGATCATTTGCCCCTCTCTACACTCTAAAGGTGCCACCAAGATTCCGCCTTCAGCGAGCTGAGAGACGATGCGCTCTGGTAGCTGTTTGAGCGATGCGGAGAAGAGGATACGTTCAAACGGGGCGTACTGCACCCATCCGTTTTGACCGTCATCGGTGCGCGTGTGGACATTGATGATCCCCAGCGATCGAAAGCGGTTTTTGGCCTCCTGCATCAATGAGTCGATGCGTTCAATCGTAAAGACGCCACGAAAAAGATGCGACAAGACCGCCGCTTGATAACCGCTTCCGCAGCCGATTTCGAGTACTTTATCGGCTCCTTGCGGCGTGAGATAGTGTGTCATTTTGGCTACAGTTAGCGGTGAGCTGATCCACTGCTGGGCACTGATGGGCAGAGCGTCTAGCTTATAGGCGTGGTGACGAAAGCCACTGGGCACAAAGGCTTCGCGGTTGGTGTTGGCGATAGCAGCTTTGATTGAGTCGGAGATGGGAAACTGTTTTGCGATATCGTCGGCGAGTTTTGCATTTTTCATTTGAATGATTTTATTGCTCATAGGGGATTCCGACATTGAGATAGCGCCGCATTGCAGCGATTTTTTTTGGATCGAAAATACCGCTAAGCAGCAGCTCTTGATTGCGACTCTCCTCCCCAAGGGGGTCGATAATACCACTGAGCGCGGTAGCGTCTGCATTGGCACCGTCCGCGCAGAGCACGTAGCACTGATTCATGATGGCCAGTGAGGTGGTAAGGATGCGAAAATGATGGGCACGTATTTTGCCCCAACGTGCGCTGACCAAGATGATATCAGCACCTTCAAGCTGTTGCCAGAGATGATTGAAGCGCAGTTCGAAGCAGATGAGTATGCCGATTTTGATCCCATCAAGCTCAAAAATAGCGATCTCATGGTTGGGACCGGGGGTGAAATAACGCTCTTCAGAGCCTAGTGAAAAGAGCATGGCTTTGGCTTGTTCGCGCACGACGCTGTTTTGGGTGATCACCTTGGCAACGTTGAAAAAAGCTTCGCCACGTCTTTGTATCATCGTGAAGACGAGAATTTTCTCCGTTACATGTAAGAGTATCTCTTCAAGTGCTTTGGCTCCAAATGCTGCTGCAGCTTCCAATCGATCATAATCAAATCCAGTTAGGCAAACTTCATGAGCGAGGATGATGGCGTATTGAGGGGCACGTTTGAGCGCATCAATGAGCGTGTCTAGATTGACCTGATAGTCGCTGACACTTTCAAAACAGAGCGTGCACAGCGGCCTAGAAGTCGTCGCCAAAGCTTAGGCTGCCTTTGGAATAATTGGTGACGGTACTTTCGAAGAAATTGGACTTCTGATCGTTGAAGCGGGCAAAGTCATCGACCCATTTGATGGGGTGTTCGACATTGTAGAGCGGTTTCATACCGACTCCTTTGAGGCGATCGTCGGCAAGGTATTGGATATATTGGCGGACGATATCGTTGGTGAGACCGAGAATTTGTCCCTGCGTGATGTATTGCCCCCAGCTTACTTCCAGCTCAACTGCTTGCTTGAACATGTCGTAGACCTCTACTTCGAGATCGGGAGTGAAGAGGTCGCTACGTTCACGCTTAAGCGTGTTGATCATGTTTTTGAACAGGGCCAGATGGGTCACTTCGTCGCGCTGTATAAAGCGGATCATCTGTGCGCTGCCGAGCATCTTGCCAGAGCGCGCCAAGGTGTAGATGTAGGCAAAACCGCTGTAAAAATAGATCCCTTCGAGAATCTGATTGGCGAAACATGCTAAAACGAAATTGCGTTCAGTGGGATGCTTAGATAGGCGATCATAAACGGCTGCTATGGCGTCGTTTTTGCTTTTGAGCATCATATCCCGACGCCATAATTCGTAAATCTCAGCACTATTTTGAGAGATCGAATCGACCATAACGGCGTAGCTCTGAGAGTGAAGCGCCTCTTCAAATGATTGGCGCACCAAGATCAGATTGATTTCGGGTGAGGTGATGTAGGGATTGACATTGTCGATCAGATTGTTGGTTTGGAGTGAATCCATGAAAATAAGCTGGGCGAGCGCTTTGTCATAGGCCGCTTTTTCAGTTTCTGTGAGGTGCTTATAGTCGCTGACATCACGCGTCATGTCAACCTCTTTGGGAAACCATGTGTTATTGAGCATGACCTCCCAAAGATTGTAGGCCCATTGATATTTTATGTTGTTGAGTTCAAAAATACCAGTTGGATTTCCACCGAATATCTGGCGGTCATTGACATGCTCTTTGGAATCAGGATTATAGATCTTTTTTCTCTCCACGGCACGTTGCTCCATTTAAAATAAGGCACCCATTATGGCAAAAAAAGCTTAAAGCGAGAGTCGTTAATCTTCAGCGCTTGGGAGGTTGGTGTCGATTGCCGAACCAAACACAATTTCGGTACCATTCTTGGAGATGAGAACGGAGTCGAAGATGGCTTCGCGTCCCTCGAAGCCGTCAAAGGCGTCTGCATTGTGAACAGGTTTCCACTCTCTAGTGCCCGGTACAAGTTGCCAAATATGGGGATTAGAAAAATCTCCACCGGCTAAGTATGTGCTGCCATCAGATGAGGAAAAGAGATACCAACCAAAGCTAAACGTCTGGTTGGCGAGTGAAGCGACGTCTGCAGCTATGGAGAGGTCAAGCTCCCCTCTTCCGGGGCGAAGACCGCAGGCTTCGGGATTTTCCATGCAGTAGTGCTTGCCTGCTTCAAAACGATCCTCTGCTATGGCGGTGAAGTTGTCACGGACATAGAATAGTTCTTGAACTTCTGCGGCACTCAAAGCCCGTTCATAAAGACGCAAATCATCAAGACGAAGGCCTGAAGCCGGTTCTAACGAGATTGCCTCTCCGGCTTGATGAAGCGTAGCGGACGTGGTGAATGTTTCGGCGATTTTTCCATCGATATACAAAGAGATTGTGTCATGCTCTTTAATGAGTGCTATGTGATGCCACTGTTGCGTTGTGAGGGGATTTTGCGCTGAAAATGGAGAAAAAAACGATTCGGGCAAAGAGAGCCCAATGGTGTGGCTGTCTGTCAGCGAAAGGGTCATGCGGGCTGAAGACTGCGCTACAGAAAGAAAGGTGCTGCCTGCAGATGCTTCGCTTGTATGGAGCCAAAAGGCAAAAGACTGAACACCTTTTGAGGGGTATTCAAGAATGCTAGATTGTGGCATGGTCGAGAGGTCGATTGCCCCGCCGATAATCCCGCTCGTATCAGAAGCACCAAGGGCAGAGTTCTCTTCGAGGTGATGATGACCGATCAGTCCATCGGTCAGTGCAAAGGTATCGAGGGTGCAGGCTTCTGTGTGGATGTCGTCAATGAGAAGTTTTTTGCCACCGGCTGTTGTGAGGGTTACACTATCGACTTTAGCTCCGACATCGATCGTTTTGCTATAGAGACCATCGGCGTAGCTACCTTTGAAGCTTGAGCGGTAGACCTCACTTCCATTGTAGGTGCCTGTGACAACAAGCGAATCTTGGCCGTCGGTGGCATAGGTCAGGCGCAACCGACATTGCGGCGCAGCAAAACGGAGGCTCAGCGGCGCGTGAGAAGATGTTTTGCCAGGTTCAAGTAAGACGGGAGTGGTAAAATTGGCAAACGGAGCGGTGAAGATCTCCCAGCTTCCAGATGCACTGTAGCTAATGCCCTCGGTTGTGAGGTTTTTGAGAGGTGTTCCATTTTTGTAACTATTGAAATTTTCCTCATAAGCCATAATGGAGCATACTAGGGCGATAGAGAGCAACAACGCCTTTTTCATAGTTGAGTAACCTTTTTTATCGTCAAAATATCATAACACAGAAACGTTAGCCTGCAGAGAGAAAGGGGCCGTTACCCACTTCTCTTTACATGTAAACAATACGATAAGGACGCTTTAGTAGATGGCCAATCAGCTGAGATAGTGTCCTTATCTAATTGCATTTATAATAAAAAAAAATGTGGCATTAGTGAGAAAAAGCTTGCCTTCTCTGCTGGGGAGCGCATGGGTTGTGATCGGTTTTGGTTACAATCAGACTGATGAAGCGGAGTGCCAAGGGAGTAATATGCGTCGTGTTCTGATCATAATTTTATTGGCTTATTGTATCGGCGGATGGGTGGTGTTGCCTTATGCTATAGAGCATTACGGGCCCAAATGGATAGCGCGGCAGACGGGTGCGACGCTATCGCTGGAATCGGTACGGTTCAATCCGCTCACGTGCACGCTGAGCCTAAAAGAGGTGGCGCTTGATGATCCCAAAGGCGAGCCGTTGCTTCGCTTTGCCTCTTTGCGGGTCAACATGGGCGCATGGGCAGCAGTTTTGGGGACGGTGCATATTGAGGAGCTTGGAATCGAGCGCCCAGAGTTGTATCTAAGCCGCAATACCGCAGGGGATTTAAATGTCGCGTTTCTAGACGCAAACGAGACAAGTGCATCAAAGCCCGAGGATGCTTCACCCTTACATGTAAAGGTTGATCGTCTTTTGATCGAAGGTGGCTTTATCTCTTTGCGCGATGCGTCAGGAGCTAAACCGTTTGCGTTGCAGATCGCGCCACTTTATCTAAACGTCGAGCATTTCGATACGCGCACTCGTGAGGGCACGATACGTCTGCGTGCGCAGACACACGATGGTGGTATGGCGACACTCAAAGCTGGACTTTCCAAAGGGGTAGGATATCGGCTTGAAGGGGAGTTGACCTACGATTCGGGTCGATTGTTCACAGGATGGCAATATCTGCAAGATGCGCTGGCGCTTGAGATTGCCGATGGGGCGCTTCATGGGCGCGGCACTTTTTCACTCGATAGTGGCGATCCACACGCAACGCGTCTTTATAATGCTGCGTTGCGGCTTGAGCATTTGCGTATCAAACCCAAGAACGCACCGCATGACCTGATGCGTCTGGAAGCTTTGAATGTCGAGGGGATCGAGGTTGCGCCGTCACAGCGGCGCTTGCAGGCGCAGCGTGTGGCACTTGTCTCTCCGGTACTTTATGCCAAACGGCTGGAGGATGGCTCGGTGGATTGGAATGCTTACCTGGGCACATCAAAGACCAAGGAGGCTGAAGTATCAGAGGCGCCATGGACGTTGTCTGTCGCCGAGATAGAGGTGCAAGCGGGCCTTGCACGCTTGGTGGATGAGTCTGTGACGCCGAAAGCGGCGATCAACATTGACGCTTTTGGCCTACATGTAAGGGACTACCAAAGCAATCCGGCGCACAAGATAGGGTATGAAGTGACAATGAAACTCAATGAAACGGGCGTGTTTGGCAGCAGCGGAACGTTTTCGCTTTCGCCGTTCGCGCTTTTGGGGGCAGTGCATATTGAAGGGCTGGATCTAAAAGCGCTGGACCCCTATGTCACATCGGCACTAGCGCTCACTTTGGCACGGGGTTATCTGCGCTTGGATGCCAATGTCACCACAGATGGCACTTCAAGCCGCATGGAGGGACGCGCGTCGTTGCATGATTTGGTGCTAAACACCGCTTTGGATGATCAGCTTTTGCTGGCGTTTGATACGTTTTCAGCGGCTCCCTTTGTGTTGGCGAACGATCATGTGCAGATTGAAACCCTTGATCTACATGCGCTCTATGCCAATGTGCACATTGATGAGAACAAAACCCTCAACTACACCAAGTTGCGGCGCTCAAGCGCCTCCCCCGCCGCCTCCCCGCCGTTTGTGGTAGATATCGCCCGCTTTAGCCTACGAGATGCCGCCGTAGATTTTGCCGACGACTCATTGCCTTTGCACTTTCGAAGTCATATCAACGAACTTGGAGGCGTGGTGTATGGCATCTCGTCGCATCCTTCGGCCCAGACACATCTAGACATGAGCGGCGTGGTGGACCGCTACGGAATGATGAAGCTAAGTGGTGCTCTGGCTCCGTTTGCTCCGCGCAGTTTCGCTGATGTCGCCTTGACGTTTCGCAACATTGCGCTGGCCAATATGAGTCCCTATTCGGCAGGATTTGCCGGGCGTGTGATTGATGAGGGCAAGCTGGATCTGGATCTGCGCTACCACATTGTAGCGTCGCAGATGACAGGAGAGAACCGCATCGTTATCAAGAAAATCAAGCTAGGCGATACCATTGGAGAGGCTGCGCCGCTACCTTTGGGGCTGGCGGTGGCGTTGCTTGAGGACCGCGACGGGGTGATCGACATCGATTTGCCAGTTGAGGGTGATATGGACAATCCCCGCTTTCGTTATGGCGCGGTGGTCTATGGCGCGATCAAAAATCTGATCGTCAAGGCTGCCAGTGCCCCTTTTGCGGTGTTGGGCTCATTGTTGGGCGTGGAGAGTGATACGCTTCGGCAGGTGGTGTTTGCACCTGGACGCGCGCTCTTGCTTCCGCCGGAGCGAGAAAAGCTCGATCAGCTCGCCCATGCGCTCTCATCACGTCCGAAGCTGACTCTGGGCATCAGCGGTGCCTATGTGCTGCCAGACGACGCGACAGCGCTACGCCAAATCATATTTGAAGCGCAGTATGCGAAGGCTCTTGAGGGGTCCAAGGGAGCCGATCCACTAGAAGCGCTCTATGTTGAGGCGCTGGGTGTTGAGGCGCTTACCGCACTGCGCACCGCCCATATGCAGAGCGCAGATGCTGCTGCGCGCGAACAGACGCTGCGCGAAACGATGCGACAGACCCTGATTGGGCTACAGGAGGTGGGCATTGAGGAGCTGGAGTCGCTCGCTCACGCACGCTCTCGCTGCGTGCGTGAGTATCTGATTCAAGAGTGTGCCATCCCCGCCGCACAGACGCTTCTGGAGCTAAATAGTATCGGAGAGATGGAAGGTGGGGACGCGGTTGGCTCCATACTGAGCGTGCGATCACAGGAGTGAAAACGCTATAATGGCACTTTGCTTACATGTAAGGAGCGCTCATGTCGTTTTCTCCCGCCAAACGCAAAGATACCCTTAGCGGTATTATTTTTGTGGCTATTATCGCCAGTGCCGCGACCTGGATCGCCGCGCTCGCACCCATTTCCAAGCTCGGTATCTCTCCTCTGGTCGTGGGGATCGTGATCGGTATCTTTTATGCCAACACCCTGCACAACCGTTTTCCCGCCGCGTGGGAGGGAGGGATCACCTTCTCAGCCAAGAAGATTTTGCGCTTTGCCATCGTCTTTTACGGCTTTCGCATTACGTTCACGCAGATTGTCGAAGTGGGATTTGACGGTTTTTTGGTTTCGTTGATTATGCTCGCTTCGACCTTTCTCATCGGCGTCTGGGCGGGGCAGAAACTCTTTGGGCTTGATCGTGACACCTCCATGCTCAACGCTTCAGGCGCTTCGGTGTGCGGTGCGGCGGCGGTTTTGGCGACCGAACCGGTGCTTAAAGCCGAAGAGCACAAAGCGGCCATCGCCGTCTCGATGGTGGTGCTCTTTGGTACCATTGCGATGTTTCTCTATCCGGCGCTCTACGGTGCCGGGGTCTTTGATATGAGCGAGCGGGAGTTTGGCATCTACGTCGGCGGCACGATCCACGAGGTGGCTCAGGTGGTGGCCGTAGGCGGCGCTTTTGGCACCGAGGCGAGCGACGCGGCGGTGATTGTGAAGATGACGCGGGTTATTTTGATCGCGCCGATGCTGATTTTACTGGGAATTTACCTCTCGTTTGACGCGCGGCGCAGCGGTGGCGAGAGCGGGCCGATTAAGCTGGTGATTCCGTGGTTTGCGGTCTATTTTGTAGGGGTTGCGGGGTTTAATACCTTGCAGATTGTCCCGCCCTCAGCCGTGGAGCTGATCAATGAAATCGACACCTTTTTGCTCACCATGGCGATGACGGCGCTGGGCATGGGGACACGTTTTGCCAAGTTTAAAGGATTGGGGCTTGCGCCCGTTTATGCGGCGGGGGTGATGTTTTTGTGGTTGATGATCGGCGGTTACTTCATCACCAAGTGGATTGTGGCCGCATTTTAGGCCCAAAACGTGTTACAATCTGGGATGATTCATGTTTTAGGCGCACAGGGCAGCGTCTCTCCGGAGGGACGCAGCAGCTCTTTTTTACTCTCTCCGACGCTGGCTATTGATGCGGGTAATTTACTCTCCCCCTTGGGCGCTTCTTGCGTAGGGCTGAGCGATCTTTTTTTGACCCACGCCCACTTCGATCACATTGCCGACTTGCCCTTTTTGATGAGCAGCTATTTTGAACAGCGCACCGAAACCCTGAGGGTTCATGCGCTTCCTCAGACCATAGAGGCTTTGCGCATCCATCTTTTCAACGACCAGATTTGGCCCGATTTTTCCAAAATTGCCCTACGCAGTGGTGAGATGGCACTCGCTTTTGAACCCATTGGCTATGGTGAGTGCGTAATGATCGGAGAGATAGAGCTTACGCCCGTACGTGCACATCATCTGGTGCCGACTTGCGGCTACCTTATCGGGATGCAAGGGCATTATGCGCTGCTAAGCGGCGATACCTATCTCAACCCTGATCTCATTGATCTGCTCAATACCGACACGCGCATCGGTACCTTGATTGTGGATGTTTCGTTTGTATCATCAGAGGTGAAGCTCGCACGCGACAGTATGCACCTGACACCGCAATTGCTGCGCACGATGCTAGAATCGCTAGAGCGTGACGATTTGGTGATCTACACCTATCATCAAAAGCCAGAACATCACCGCCTCATTGATGACGAGTTGCGTGCGCTGGGCTTTTTCCAAAATGGTGGAAGACAGCTTAGCGACGGAGAAACTTTATCTTTTTAGCGTCTTCGGAAGCTGAGTGCTTCGAGCAGGTGGGCTTTGCCTATCTGCTCGGCGTTGCTCAGATCGGCGATGGTACGGGCGACTTTGCGGATTTTGTTGCGTGCGCGAAAGGAGAGGCCAAAGCGTGTCGTTGCCTGATCAAGCAGTGCGCCCGCTTCGAAATCAGGTAGGCAAAAACGCTCGATGTCGGCGTCGCTTAGGCGGCCATTGGGTACGCTTTGGCCGCGTTCGATCTGCCGCGTGAAGGCGCTGATGGCTTGTTCGTGCAGGTTGCGCGAGTCAAAAGAGGGCTTTTGCTCCGCATCAACACTCTGCATCTGCGTGTAGAGGTCGATGCGGTCTAAAAAGGGCTCAGAGAGGCGGTTGCGGTAGCGTGCGATGTCGATATCGCTGCAACGGCAGGTGTGGTGGGTGCTAAGCAGATGGCCGCAGGGGCAGGGATTCATGGCCGCGACAAAGAGAAAGTCGGTGGGGTAGTCGATCTTGCTGTTGACGCGTGAGATGCGGATGCGTCGATCTTCGAGCGGCTCGCGCAGGGCTTCGAGTACGTTCTTGCCAAAATGGGGTAGCTCATCGAAGAAGAGGATTCCAAGATGCGCTAGGCCCACTTCGCCGATACGCGCCGATGCGCTTCCGCCGCCGAAGATGCTAGAGGGGGTGGCGCTGTGGTGTGGGGCGCGAAAGGGGCGCAGGGCGGAAAATGAGGGTGTTTTGCCCTCAAAGCTCTCCAGCTTTGCAATATCGAGGATATCGCGGCGGCTCAGTGGCGGTAGGATGTAGCGCAGTCGTTTAGCGATCATGGATTTGCCACAGCCCGGACTGCCCTCAAGCAGCAGATTGTGCATTCCAGAAGCGGCGATGAGTGCGGCGCGTTTGGCCAACTCCTGACCGCGCACTTCAGCAAAATCGAGCGGATAATCGTGACGGAAGTAGTAGCTTTCATCTCTTACATGTACGCTTTGCGCGTCGATGGCACGCTGCTCGCTCTTTGGTGCCTCAAGCTCTCCGCGCAAGAGGGCGGTCGCCTCTTGCAGATGGGTCACACCGATAAAGCGAATCTCTGGAATGTTGCGTAGCTTCTCTAGGCTCTGCGCGGGCACAATCGCCTCACTCAGTAAGCCT
The DNA here is from genome assembly GCA_022729835.1 of Sulfuricurvum sp. GTDB lineage: Bacteria > Campylobacterota > Campylobacteria > Campylobacterales > Sulfurimonadaceae > JAFGUB01. The sequence continues at coordinate 15,111 of DZBC01000005.1, forward strand.
TGATTGGCCAAGGAGAGGATCAGTGCGAAGAGCAGAGCGTTCTCTTTGACGCTGCCGTCAAGTCCCAGTTCGCCGAAGATGAAGCGTCCGCCAAGATCGACGTTGTGATCCCACAGTGCAATGAGCAGCGCAATGCCCAGATCGAAGTGGCTTCCCTCTTTTTTGAGCTCGGAAGGCGAAAGGTTGACGGTGATGCGTTTGGGCGGGAAGATGAAGTCGCCGGTGAGCAGTGCGGATTTGACCCGCTCTTTGGACTCGCTGATCGCCTGAGAAGCGATACCGACAATCTGAAAACTAGGCAGCCCTTTGGTCATTGTCGCTTCGACACTAACAACCTTGGCTTCGAGCCCTTCGAAGGTGGCGCAGTTGATCTGTTTCATACGCGCATCATACCATCAAGCACGCCGCAGTACAAGAAAAATGAAAAAAGGTGTGAATAGGGCCTCTAAGCATTTTTACCCCGCATGAGGCGTAGTTGGAACAAGCTATAATCCTGCCATTAAACTCTTTGGAGGATCTATGGATTCGCCGCTCTCGATCTTTGCGCTTCTGACACTTCGCGTTCGGCTGTGGTTGGTGATTTCGTCATTCTCAACCCTGCTTTTTGCCCAAAACTACTGTATTAATGTCTGCTCTTTTATGAGCAGTCTTGGAAATATGGAGATTGCAAGCAATCTCTTTGTGATCTTTTGGGCTCATCTGCTCATCCGTGAAGCGCTGTTTCGAGGTTTCAAAACCCCCAAATCGTCTCTCTCTTTGGCGCGCCACGGCTACTATTTAAGCATCGCCTCTTGGCTGATAGCGGGTGTGGCGGCTTTGGTGCTACACTCCGTAAAGTATCCCGATTTTCCGCTGGGCAGTCACCTCAAGTTACTCAGCAGTTATTGGATTTTGGGCGGCGGAATATTGGCGCAATTGGAGTACGCGCTCTTTGAGAAAGAGTATCGGCGTGCAAGTCTTGCTTTTCACTATGTCGGTTATCATGAACGTATTGCGCGGCGTATTGTGGAGAGTTCTGTTGTTTTGACGCTTGCTCCGGTGGTGACGCTGCTGCTCATCTTGGGGCGTTATCAACAAGAGGGGGCAATTGAAGCTCATGTGGTCGGCGAGGTAGGCTATGTCATGGCGCTCTTTGTCGGTGCAGCGCTCATTAGCATGGGGCTGTTTGGGCGGATGCTCAAAAGCGATACGCAAGCCATTGTCAAAACCATCGGCGCGATTGCGCATGGAGAGTATCGCGTTCGCGCAGATGTTCGGCGCTCCGATGAGCTGGGTGAAATCTCCGGCGCCATTGAGTCCATGGCCGGCGCGATTGATGCAGGAATACAAGAGATACAATCGCTCGGCGATGAGATCATGCAGACCCAAAAAGAGGTGGTCTATACGATGGGAGAGATCGCCGAGAGTCGAAGCAAAGAGACCGGCAACCATGTCAAGCGCGTGGCCGCCTACAGCGAGCTGCTGGCACTGCGCTACGGCCTTGACCCCGAAGAGGCAAAACTGCTGCGCCTAGCCAGCCCCATGCACGACATCGGCAAAGTGGCCATTCCCGATCATATTCTCAATAAGCCGGGTCGTCATACGCCCGAAGAGTTTGAGATCATGAAGACCCATGCGCTTCTAGGTTATGCCATGCTGAGCCACTCGAATCGTCCCATTCTTAAAGCTGCGGCAATCGTGGCACATGAACACCATGAAAAATATGACGGCAGCGGTTATCCGCGCGGACTCTCGGGCGAAAATATTCACATCTACGGCCGCATCACCGCGCTTGTCGATGTTTTTGATGCGCTGGGGAGCGATCGGGTCTATAAAAAAGCGTGGGAAGATGAGCACATCTTGGCCTTGATCCAAGAGCAGAGCGGCAAACACTTTGACCCAAAACTGGTAACGCTCTTTTTTGCCTCTTTGGATGAGATATTTGAAATACGCGAACAGTACCGTGATCTTTTTTAGTAAGGCCGCACACTTATATTGGCCCCACTATGCGTTGAAGGCCGCCTTGAGAAATAAGGTGACATGATACATATTTTATCCATAGGCAATCTTCCAAGCCACTTGGGACGAGGTGACCTTAATTTATTGTTCCACATGTCTGCCCATGCACATCAAGCGCCCGTAATTCGACCATCACCAGCGTGTTTTTACCGCCTCTTTTGGCTTCATACATGGCTGCGTCTCCGCGATTGAATATCTCATCCAAGTCTGAGTGCTCATTAAAAGTTCTGTCAAGGTGTCTTGCTGTGAGAGTTCCGAGAAGTGGCGCTGTAGCGATACAAGCTCCGTAACATCCAAATGGGTGCCCATAATACGAATAGGCTTGCCGTTGGCATCTTTTCTACACGTGACGACCACCGCCCATCAAGCACGCCGCATGACAAGGAAGATAAAAAAAGGTGTGCCGACAAGGGCGGTGATGATGCCGACGCTCACCTCTCCGCTGCTGCCTGAGAGCACCCTTGCAAGCGTGTCGGCGGCGACGAGAAAGAGGCCGCCGACAAGGGCGGTCGGCACGATCAGATGCGCGACGCTGCGGCGATAAAGCAGACGTACAAGGTGCGGCGCCACCAGCCCCACAAAGCCGATCGGCCCGGCGATGCTGATGAGCGCGGCGACGCCAAAGGAGACGAGCAGCAGCAGTGCGGTTTCGGTGCGCTTTACATGTAAGCCTCTTAGCGCGGCGCTTTGCGCCCCTAGCGAGAGCAATGCAAGGCGATGACGCCACGCATAAGCGATGAGCAGCGTCGCCGCCGCGCACGCTCCAATGAGCCACAACCCGCCCGAAGCGTCGGCGGAGAGCGAGCCCATGGTGTAGCGCAGCAGGCTATAAACCTGCAAAGCGTCGGCGAAGTGGTAGAAGAGCATCAGCGCCGCGCCGTAAAAGAGCGAGAGCGCGATCCCCAGCAGCAACAGCGCTTCGGCACTGCGCAGCTTGGTAGAGAGCAGCAACAATAGCAGCACCGAAAAAGCCGCCGATGTAAACCCCATAAGTACCCCGCTCACCCCCAGCGCGATGGAGAGTGCGCAACCCAGCGTCGCCGCGCCCGATACGCCCAGCGTGTAGGGGGTCATCAGCGCATTGCGAAAAATCGTCTGAAAGATGAGTCCGCCCAAAGCGAGGATCACGCCCCCAAAAAAGCCCAGCATCACGCGCGGTAGCCGCAGCTCCCAAAAGATGCGCCCCTCCAGACTCGTTGGCTCAAGCAGCGCCTCGATGCCCAGCGGCATACCCCCCACGAACGGGGCGAGCAGCAGTACCAAGAGCGTGAGCACAACAAGCCATTTAGTCATAGCGGATGCTTACATGTAAGGGTGTGAGCTCAAAGCGCACGCCGTAGAGCCGCTCCAGCATTTGCGGCGTAAAGAGTCTCTCCGGCGCTTCAAAGTAGTGCAAAACGCCATCGCCCAGAAAAGCCACCGGATCGCCCAGTGCGCGCGCAAGCTGCAGGTCGTGGGTGATGAGCAGGGTATGGTGCGCGGCTTTGAGCGATGCGAAGCGGTGGACGAACTGCCGCGCGTGTAGGGGGTCAAGATGGGCCGTGGGTTCGTCAAAGACGAGCATACGGCTGCGCTGCATCATCGCCTGCGCCGTCATGACCAGTTGCGCTTCGCCGCTGCTAAGTGTGCCAAGGGGCCGATCGGCAAGGTGCGCGATTTGGCTTTGGCGCATCACTTCATCGGCGTGCGCCGTCTCTGTCGCATCAAATCCCCGCCACCGATCGGCCTGCGCAAACGCGCCGAGCAAGACAAACTCCCGCACGCGCAGATGATCATCAAACTGCTCTAGCTTAGGGGGCACGTAGGCGAAGGCTTCGGCGCGTTCGCGCAGCGAGAGTGCGCTGAGGTTTTGATCCCCATACGCGATGCGTCCCTCATAAGGCAGGAGGCCGCAGAGCATTTTGGCCAGGGTGCTTTTGCCTGCGCCGTTGGGGCCGATGAGGATCAGATGCGGCGGCAGATCAAGCGAGATCGGCCCAAACAGGTAGCGCCCTCCAAGACGGCACACCACCTCTTCGAGCCTAATCACGCAACGCTCCGCAGAGTCGGCGCAGCGTCTGCGTCGTGCGTATCGAGGGGATCAGCAGCTCTTGGCCGCTGAGTCTGATGATCTGTCCCTCTTGCGCCGCGCGCAGCGGCAGGGTGCGCCATGCGTCGAGGTCGATGGGTTCAGGATCGGCGGCGATCAGCACGATGCGATCAGGCGCGGCGGCGATCAGCTCTTCGCGTCCGAAGCGCGGCTGCGGTAGGGTGCCCTCATAGGCGTTGCGCGCGCCGCAGAGTGCGGGAAGCTCGCCGATGAAGCCCTCACTAGAGGCGATGTAGAGCGGCAGATCGGGCGTAGCGGGCGCACCGAAGATGATGAGCACGCGCAGCGGCTTCTCCGCTTTGGGTACATCGTGCAGCGCGGCGTCAAATGCGGCCACCAGCTCCGTTGCCCGCGCCTGACGCCCGATCAGGGCGCCTAGAAGGGTGAGGCTTTGGGGGATGTCATAGAGCCGCTCCAGCGCGATTTGCTGTGTGCGGATGCCCAGTTTTGCAAGGTGAGAAAGGGTGTTGGCGTGGTGTTTTTGCGCCAGAACGAGCGTGGGGCGTAGGGCAAAGATGCGCTCTACGTCGGGGTCGAAGTAGCCCCCGACCCTCTCGATGTTTGCGTCGATGTCGCGCGCGGCGCTGCTTACCCCAACAAGCGCGTCGCAGGCGCCAAGGTCGCAGACCATCGTGCTTAGTGCGGGTGAGAGGGTGACGATGCGCTCTTGTGCCTGCGCAACAAGGGCCAGAAAGAGCACCAAAAAGCGAAGCGCGTGCACATTAGCCAAGCAGTGCTTCAAAGGCGGCGGGCGGAAGGGGGCGGCTTTTGAGAAAGCCCTGATAGTGGGTGCAGCCCAGCTCGCGTAGAAATGCCTCCTGCTCGCTATGTTCAACCCCCTCAGCGAGGATCTGAAAGCCCAGCGCGCTGCCCATAGCGACAATCGCCCGCACGATGGCGGTGTCATCAGCATGGTAGGGGACATCATCGATAAAGCTTTTGTCGATCTTGAGCGCATCGATGGGAAAGCGTTTGAGGTAGCTATACGAGGAGTAGCCGGTACCAAAATCGTCAATGGCCAGATGGATGCCCCGCGCACGCAGTCGGTGCAGCATCTCTACCACCTCCTCTTGGTGCTCCATCATGGCACTTTCGGTGAGTTCGAGCGTGAGCTTGTCGGGGGAGAATCCGCTTTGGCGCAGGGCTGACTCGACCACTTCGGGGAGATCTTGATGGCGCACCTGATAGGCCGAGACATTGAGCGAGAGGTGTAGATGATAGCCTTTGTCCTGCCAGATTTTGCCTTGCTTGCACACCTCCTCGATCACCCAGGCACCGATGGGATTGATCAGCCCGCTCTCTTCGGCCATCGGAATGAACTCCAGCGGAGAGATCATGCCGCGTTGTGGATGAATCCAGCGGATCAGCGCTTCTGCGCCCAGTGCTTAGATGCACCTGCGGCTGGTAATAGAGGCAAAACTCCCCGCGACTGAGCGCTTCGCGCAGATGGGTGGTGGATTCAATACGCGCTTTGGCGGACTGGGTGAGGTCGTCGGTGTAGTAGCAAAAGATGCCGCGTCCTTCGTTTTTGGCGCGGTATAAGGCGGTGTCGGCATATTGCAGTAGCGTTTGTGCATCTGTGGCGTGTTGCGGGGAGAGGGCGATACCGACACTTGCGCTGATGTGGATGCTTGTGTTGCCTTCGAGGGTATAAGGCTGGGAGAGGCGATGGATCATCTCCTGCGCAAGCAGGGCCGCATTGTCGCTTTCGGGCAGATTTTCGATTACGACGGCAAATTCGTCTCCGCCTAAGCGCGAGAGGAAATCGTGGTGGCGAAACCGCTCCCTAAAGCGCTCCGCCACCAAGGTGAGTAGCTCGTCTCCGGCGGCGTGTCCGTAACTATCGTTGACATCCTTGAAGCGGTCCAGATCGAAGATGAGCAGCGCAGTGCTGCCTCCTTCGCGCCTTGTTTTGGAGATGACCCGCCCAAGGTGGCTAAGCAACAAGGAGCGGTTGGCGAAGCCTGTGAGGGTATCGAAATTGGCGAGGGCTTCGAGGCGGCTTTCGAAGTTTTTTTGGCGGGTGATATCCTGAACGGTACCCATGCCCAGTACCAAGGCACTGTTTTCATCGGCTTCAAGCTGAGCGCGCTCGCGCACCCATTTGATCTTGCCATCGACGATCAGGCGGTGGTCGCACTCGAAGGCTGCGCCTTGCAATGCGGCGTTCCAGTGGTGTTCCACCCGGGCACGGTCTTCAGGGTGGATGCGTTCCATTAGGCTTTCGCGTGTAGGTTCGCTGGTGTCGCTAAGACCGAAAATGTGGTAACACTCCAGCGACCACTCAAAGCGACGCGACTTGGGATCAAAGCGCCAGCTCCCGATTTGTGCTAGCGTTTGGGCTTCGCTAAGTGCTTGATCTTTGCGGCGTAGCTCCTCCTCTCTAATCTTGAGCTCACTGATATCGCGGGCAATGCCCAGCACGCCGACTACTTCTCCGTATTCGTTGTGCATGGCGGTTTTGACGGTATCGAAGATCCCCTCATAGCTACCGTCGGCAAAAACAAGAAACTCTTCATTGTGACGCGGTTCGTCCGTTGCCATAGCCAGACGGTTGTTGGCGCGGAAAAAGGTAGCCAGATCGGTGCTTACAAAATCAAAATCGGTTTTGCCGACAATAGCGTCGCGTGAGGCGCCGAAAAAATGCTCAAAGGCGCGGTTACATGTAAGGTAAACCCCTGCGCTGTCTTTGAGCCAGACCAGATCGGGGATGGTGGCGAGGATGCTTTCAAGCAGATCGCTTTCGCTGAGTGCGTGTTCATAGGTTCGTGTGAGCTGGTGGAGTAGATCGCTTTTGTGCTCGATGGTCTGCACCAAAAACTCGAAATAGGCACCGTGAATCGCCTTGAGTACATCATGGCGGCTGAGCACACCAACAATAGAACCCTTAGTGTCAGTGATGATGAGTTGATGCACACCGTGCTGTTCGATCAGGGTGGAGGCTTCACGCAATCCTGTGTGACGGGGAATGCTAAAGAGCTCTTTTTGCGCTACCACATTGACGCTCTCTGATCCGTCGCTTTGATTGGTGGCGAAGCGGCGGGTGATGTCGCGTTCGCGAATAATGCCGATAGGGTGGCCATCTTGCATCAAGATTGCATAGTCGCTGCGCTGAGCGCTCATTCTGGCCGCGGCTTCTTTGAGGGTGGTCTGAGGTGAGACGAGCAGAGGTGTTTCACTCATGACGTCACCTACATGCTGGTGCTGACTGAGGTTGTCAAAGCCCATGTGCCGCAGAAAGTCGCCCTCTGAGACAACGCCCTCGTAACGTCCTTCTTCGTCTATCACGATGAGGTGGCGGTAACCGCGCTCTTCAAGTTGGGTGTAGGCATCGTGCAGATAGAGCGAAGAGGAGACACAAAAAGGATTTTTGGTCATGATCTGCGAGAGCGGCGTGTTTTTGGGCGTGCCTTCTGCGATCATGCGTAGGGCGTCATGTTCGGTGAAGATTCCTTGAGGTATAGAGGCTTCATCGACAACTACGACCGAACTGATGGCGTGTGTCATCATCTGAGTAAGCGCTTCATCCAAGGTGTGGCCCTCTTGCACTGGATGAATGGCGCTTTGTGCGAGCAGCCCGTGGAGGCGTATGTGTTCGATGGGGGACTCCTTGCCTAAAAAAAGAGGCTCCATTCTAGCATATCAAGTGGCGTTTGGATCAATGTTTCGGGCAGATAGCTACGCTATAATCGCCTTACATGTAACCCTCAAGGCACCCATCATGAAAACCTTCAACACCGCCGGCCCCACCAAACCCGACTTGCACTACAGCATCGACCCTATGAGCCGTATGGAGTGGGAAGAGATCAGCGCTTTGATCGATCAAGAGCGCTACTTTCTGATGCACGCTCCCAGGCAGACCGGAAAAACCACCACTCTGCTGGCCATGATGAAACGGCTTAATGAAGAGGGAAAGTATGCCTGTGCTTATGCCAATATCGAAGGAGCACAAGCGGCACGGGGGGATGTGAATGAGGGGGTAGAATCCATCGTATCGTCCATTGCTCAATCGGTAGAGCTCTATCTAGGCGATAAGCGCCTGATCGAATGGTTCTACAGCGACGAAGGCGCTAAAACAGCGAGCAAACACAAGATCACTACCATGCTTGCGCTCTGGTCCCAGATGACCTCTAAACCCACTGTGCTCCTGCTTGACGAAGTAGACGCCCTCATCGGCGATACCCTCATCTCCCTACTGCGCCAAATCAGAGCCGGTTACGCCCAACGCCCCTTTGCTTTTCCCCATGCGATGATTCTCTGCGGGGTACGGGATATCAAAGACTATCGCATCCACACCAGCGACCAAGAGATCATCACCGGAGGAAGCGCGTTTAACATCAAAGCC